>JBDUCB010000365.1:0-6077 GCA_040003695.1 bacterium | reverse complement strand
CCTACCTGCATGAGCTTTTCGTCGCCACTGATTGGGGCGAAAGGTTTGCCGAACTTATTGACGAGCACATTGTTCTGCCGAAAGAGGGCCTGGCACTCTATCTTGCCGCTGGCACCGGCGGCCATGCGATCGCTTTGCAGGAACGCGCAAACAATCACCTGACTTTTCACTGCCTTGACGAAAACGAAGAGTCGCTGGAACTCGCGCGCGCGAAAGCTGCTGTCCTGAAAGACGGCACGCAATTCTTAAAAGGGAAAGTCGATCAATTAACTTCCCGTGCGAATCAATTCAACCTCGTCGTCGGTGATGCATCGCTCATCCACTCGCAGCGCATCTCGCAAATGCTCCGTGAAATGGCGCGCGTAGCCGCGCCTGGCGCCAGTGTCGGTCTCGTGCTGCCCAGTTTTTCCAGCTTTGGCGAATTTTTTTCTATTTATTGGGAGGCGCTGCACAATTGCGGGTTGTTGGACCACGAGGCTGATGTGGAGAGCTTGATCTACACACTACCCTCGATTTCTGCAGTTGAAGAGATGGCCGAACAGGCGGGGCTTGAAGATATTACAAGCTGGACTCGCATCGAGGAATTTGATTACGAGTCTGGAGAGCAGTTTCTGAACGAGCCGCTAATCAACGATTTTCTGATGCCGATCTGGCTGGAAAATCTACCCGCCGAATCAATGCAATCGGTGGTTGCCGAGATTGCTCGCCTGATCAATGAAGAACGACACGCGGCAGAGTTTGCACTTTCCGTAAAGGCTACCCTGGTGACGGGTAAGAAGCCGCTACTCCAGTGAGAAGAATGCGCGGTCGCGCGCAGGTGAAAGAGTAGAGGTCCTATTTTTCCTTCAATTCCTTGTCGGATTCTTTTTCGCCTTCGTCCAAACCTTCCTTGAAGGCGCGCTTGCTTTGGCCGAGCGACTTAGCCAACTGTGGCAAGCGCGTCGCTCCAAACAGCAGAAAAATAACAACCGCGATTACCAGCAACTCGGGGGTGCCAAGGCCTCCGATGGCGAGAACTGTTTCAGTCATAACTTCCTCTTTCCGATCTATCAATAATGATTCTACAAACTCTACCTATCGTTGTTCGATTCGTAGAAGAGATATTTCCTCCACGTTTCATCGGCGCGTCCCAGGTAACGCATGATCTGCCGGTTAACGTGCAATGAAAAACCGCGCGGGCGTCTTAGCAGGTGCATGCCGGATTCTTCGGGAGTACGGTTTCCTTTTCGATGATTACACTTCTTGCAACAGGCGACCAGATTGTCCCACGAAGATTCACCGCCGCGGGAACGAGGCAACACATGGTCCAGCGTCAACTCCGCCGGGGTATGCTGGCGGCCACAATACTGGCAAGTCGAATGATCGCGCAGCAAAATATTTTTGCGGGAAAGCGAGCGACGTTCAAACGGGATGTGGATGTACTCAGTTAAGCGAATTACTGACGGCGCATGAATAGTTAGTTTAGCTGAATGGAGCATGTGACCGTTGTGCTCTTCCACGCGCGCCACGCCCTTAAAGATCATCACCACCGCGCGCCTTTCGTTGCACACGTTGATGGGCTCAAACGAGGCATTCAGTACTAGGACTCGTCCGGTCATACAAGGCCGATATTACGCGACGCACAGTTTAGTGACAAGTAAGACCCCGCCGAAGAGGGCCTGCTAATTGAGCTTTTACTCGGAATTCAGGCCGATTGGCCAAAGCGATCCGTGGCCGCGACCAGGGCATCGACGATGCCGGGCTCGGTAATCGAATGGCCGGCATCGGGAATAATTTTCAGTTCCGCTTCCGGCCAGGCACGATGCAAATCCCAGGCGCTGCGGATGGGACAAACAACATCATACCGCCCCTGAACGATTACAGCCGGGATGTGACGAATCTCATCGACATGTTCGATCAGGTAATTGTCGCCTTCGAAGAAAGCGTTATTCATGAAGTAATGACACTCAATGCGGGCGAAGGCCAGTGCGAAGCGTGGGTCGCCATACTTCTGGACTGCATCGTGGTCCAGGAAAAGTTTTGAAGTGCTGCCTTCCCAAATACTCCAGGCGCTCGCTGCCGCTAATCTTTCTTGTTTGTCGTCGCCAACCAGCCGCCGGTAATAAGCGCCGACCATGTCACCGCGTTCATCTTCCGGAATGACTTTCAAAAATTCTTCCCATACGTCCGGAAAGATCCAGCTTGCGCCTTCCTGATAAAACCAGTCGATCTCTTTTTTTCGGCAAAGAAATATTCCACGCAGGACCAGCTCCGTTATCCGCGCGGGATGCTTTTGCGCATACGCAAGCGCCAGCGTGCTGCCCCAGGAGCCTCCAAAAACTTGCCAGCGCTCAATTCCGAAATGCCCGCGCAGGCTTTCGATGTCCGCGACAAGATGCCAAGTCGTATTGTCTTCGAGGCTCGCATTCGGAGTGCTGTCGCCCGAACCGCGCTGATCGAAGAGCACAACGCGATAAACCTGCGGATCGAAATAGCGACGGTAGTCAGGAATGATTCCGCCGCCAGGTCCACCATGCAGAAAAACTACGGGCTTGCCATTTGGATTGCCGCACTGTTCGTAATAAAGCTCGTGGACTGGCGAGACTCTTAGGCGTCCAGTGTCGAAAGGTTCAATCTCGGGATAAAAGGTTTTCATAGGGAGTCTGCCTTTGAAATCAATACGGCAAAGGCCTGGCAATTGTAAGTACAAAAACTTCCGCGGCATTCGCTCCGAACAGTGCTCGCGCGCATGCCGATACTGTTGCGCCGGTCGTAAAGACGTCGTCAATCAGCAAGATCCGTTCGCCAGCTATCAAAGCGGGATGAGAAGCCTCGAACGCAGTGTCGACACTTGCGCGTCGATCGCGCGCATCCATGCCGGCTCGGTGGCGAGTGGTGTGCCCCGTCCGCACCAGACTGACTTCATCGATAGGAAGTGAAACTGCTGCCGACAGCGCCTGCGCAATCATGGACGCTTGATTGAAGCCTCGAGTTTTTTCCCGTTCACGGTGAAGTGGAACGGGCACGACTCGCGTCGCCTGATTCAACGGATAACGACGCTGAACGTCCACCAACAAGTCAACCAACCTACGACAAACATGTGGCTCTCGTTTGAGCTGCAACACCGAAGCGCGCAGAGCTCCTTCGTAGGCACCGCAGGCGCGGGCAACAGTGAATGCGTCTGCTTCGCAATTCCGGCAACGAATTTCTTCAGCCGAGATGGCGAGACCGGCAGGAATGCCTGTCCTATTAGATATCGCGCCACATTTCCAGCACGCTGTTTCGGTGCCGCTGAAAATGTTCGTCGCCTGCCAACATTTTTCACAGGCTACGCCGAACGCTCGCGATTCGACACTATCTCCGCACACTGTGCAGGCCTGCGGATACACCAATGCTAGGCACGAATCGTAAACTAAGTCTGCAGCGCGAATAGGGAGCATCTAAAAGTTATGGGTAAAACCAAACGGCCTCCTGGTTTCAAAACTCAGAGAGGCCGTCAGTTATTTCAAATTGTAGATCTCAAATTTCAGATCAAACTCAGTGTCAAATGGCGAAAAACTCAGTCAGACTTCAAGAACTGCTGATCCACCTCTCCCAAGCTGGGCTATTCTTCGTCCTCGATAAGCAATCCTCGCTCGTGAAGTTCCTGGCAACGCACGCAATGGCGCGCCCAGGGCACCGCCTCCAGTCGTTTGTCCGGCAACGGTTGACCGCAACGAACGCATTTGCCATAGCCACTGTCATCCATGCGTTCCAACGCTTCGTCTATCAGGTTCAACAACTGTCGATCGTTGTCAGACATGGAGACCAATAATTCTTTGGTGTAGGCGTTCGCCGCCATGTCTGCGGGATCCTGTGTCGCCTCGGCGTCACGCTCCCGGCTGTACAACTCGGCCTGCTGAACCTGGCCCACCAGGCTCTGCCGGCGGTCCATTAGTTTATCGCGAAAAACTCTTACGCGTCTCTTGTCCATTTATTTATCGTTTCCTCCACCCTCTTGTTGATTCTGATTGTTTAGAGGCGGGCGTTGCCCGCCGTCTTAACATCGATATCGGATCGGCGGGCGGCGCCCGCCTCTAAACAATCTCTCTTTGATCACTTCTGATATGGCAGTCCGTGAATAATCGTGTGCGCCCGGTACAACTGTTCAAGCAGCACAACGCGCGCCATTTCATGCGTCAACGTCAATCGCGAAAGACTCCAGCGCTTGCTGGCACGTGCTGCGAGTTCCGCGGAAACTCCATTTGGCCCACCGACGATAAAAGTCAATTCCTTCGTTCCGCCGTTCTGCCACTGCGTAATCTGTTTTGCCAGTTGCGTGGATGTCCATTCATCGCCCTCCGGATCGAGCAAAACATTTACCGATCCTTCGCGCAGCCCGTCTGAGATGCGCTGCGAATCCTTATCGATGCCCCGTTTTCGCTGTGCGCCAGTAGTTTCACGAAACTCTGAAATTTCGCATTTCGTGAAATGAGAAAGCCGCTGCAAATAATCTTCAATGAGCGCCCGCAAGTGAGCGTTCCGCGTTTTGCCAGTCCAAATCAGTCGCAGCCGCATCGTGAGCAACCGATCAAGCAGTTCAGAGTTCAAGCTTTAGCTTGTCTTTATCCAAAACGTAGCAACCTGAAGGTTGAACTCTAAACTGCTTGATCGTTTCCATCCTTCATCCTTCATTCTTCGCGACCTCGCGGCGCGCCAGCTTTTCGTACAAGTTCTTGCGACTGATGCCCAGGATGCGCGCGGCTTCCGTCTTGTTTCCCTTTGTCGCTTCAAGGATCTGCTGCACGTAATCCGCCTCAACTTCAGCCAGTGTCTGCGGCTGTGTTCGCCGTCGTTCGACCAGAACTGCTGCGCGAATAGATTCTGGCAAATCTGCGACAACGAGTTGCTTACCGCCTGACACAATCACTGCGCGCTCAATAGTGTTGGCAAGCTCTCGAACGTTGCCAGGAAATTCATATTCAGCAAACACCTCGAGCGCTTCTTTGGAAATGACGCCGACTTCGCGTCCATGTTTCGCCGCGTAAGTCTTAATAAACGAGCGTGCCAGCTCAGGCAAGTCTTCCGAACGCTCGCGCAGAGGCGGCACCGCGATATGCATTACATTCAGACGGTAGTACAGGTCCTCACGAAAGCTGTGCCGATTTACTGCCTCGCTCAAGTCCACGTTGGTCAGCGCAATCAGCCGGGCATCAACAGTAACTTTCTTTCTTCCGCCCAGCCGCTCGAATTCTTTGGTTTCGATCACGCGCAACAACTTGGCCTGTGAATCCGTCGAAAGATATGCAATCTCGTCAAGCACCAACGTCCCGCGATGCGCGGCCTCCAGCCGTCCTGGTTTGGCTTCGTTGGCGCCGGTGAAAGCGCCACGCTCATAACCGAACAGCTCAGCTTCGAGCAACCCGCTCGGCAGCGTGGCACAATCGATCTTCACAAACGATTGCCCGGCGCGTGCCGACTTCGAGTGGATGTAAAACGCCAACGCGTCCTTGCCTGCGCCCGACTCGCCAGTGATAAGGACGTTCGCATCCGTAGCTGCAACTCGATCGGCGAGACGAATCGCCTCGCGCATCGGTACGGAACGGGCGACAATCTCGATCACGATTCGCTTCTCAAAGAACTGCTTGCCTGACTTGCTAATTCTCCAGGCAGTTCGACGCGCTTCGATTCGCGCCACAGTCTTTCCAGGTCGTAAAACCTCCGGGCCTTCTCATCAAAGATGTGAAAAATAAAGTCGCCAAAGTCGAGCAGGATCCACTCCGCCGTCTTATAACCTTCGACGCGCGCCGCCGGCGTGCCAGCCTTCTTCAGCGTTTCAAAAACTTCATCTGAGATAGCCTGGACCTGTCGTTCGTTCGCGCCGCTAGTAACGACGAAGTAATCAGTGAAGCTGGCGATCTCACGCAAGTCGAGGACAACGATATCGATTGCTTTCTTTTCCGCCGCCGCGTTCAGCGCCATCGTGATTCGTTCATCGAGTTCTGCTTCACTCTGCTCGTTGTTTATGCTTGCAACATCGGCACGCGTAATTGGCGTGGGATGTAGCGATTGTTCCTTGGCAGTTGAATTATGCTTCATTCGTATTTCTATATAGCCCG
>JBDUCB010000358.1:0-20567 GCA_040003695.1 bacterium | reverse complement strand
ATCGCTTGCCGGACCACGGAGTCTCGCAGGACAGCCGGTATTCGATGATACTTCTCCGCCAATCGCATCGCCGCGTAGCGCTCGTAACCGGCGAACGACTCATCTCCGCCATCACCGTTCAAAGCGACGGTCACATGCTTTCGAGTTTCGCGGGCAACGTAATATGTGGGAACCGCCGAAGAATCTGCGTATGGTTCGCCGTAGTGTTCTACTAAAATAGGTAAAACTTCGAGCGCGTCAGGACGAACGATGAACTCGTGATGGTCTGCACCGACGTGTTCCGCAACTCTACGCGCGTGCTGCAGCTCACTGAAGTCCTGTTCTTCAAATCCGATCGAGAATGTTTTAACCGGCGCGCTCGATTCCTCGCTCATAAGCGCAACCACGGCGCTGGAGTCGATGCCTCCCGAAAGAAAAGCACCAAGTGGCACTTCCGACATCAGGCGCACCTTCACTGCATCGCGAAGAATCTGTATGGTCCGCTCGCCGGCTTCCTGTTCGCTGATCTTAACTTTTTTGGAGAAGTCTGGTTGCCAGTAGCGTTCAATTTTAATCTCGCCTTTTTGGTAACGCAGGCTGTGGCCAGGCTCCAGCTTTCTGATCACTTGATACGCAGTCAGCGGCGCCGGCACACACATGAAAGAGAGATAGTGGTTAAGCGCCTCATAGTCGACGTCCCTGCCAATATCCGGATGCTGCAACAGGGCGGTGAATTCCGAGCCGAAAACAAACTGGCCATTAACTTGAGCGTAAAGGATCGGCTTCTTTCCCACTCGGTCGCGCGCCAGAAAGAGTTCCTGAGTGCGCTCGTCCCAAATCGCGAAGGCAAACATTCCGCGCAGATGTTTGGGGCAGTCGGCGCCATAACGATCATAGGCATGAATGATTGCTTCGGTGTCGCTGTTTGTATAGAAGCTGTGGCCGAGTTTCTCGAGCTTATCGCGAAGTTCGCGGTAGTTGTAGATCTCGCCGTTGAAAACGATCCAGGCGGTGCGGTCCTGGTTGTGTATAGGCTGTTGCCCGCTCTTCAAATCGATTATCGCCAGCCGGCGCATGCCAAGCCCGACCGCGCCGTTGAAGTAGAACCCTTCATCGTCTGGTCCGCGATGCCTGATGGCAGCGCACATCCGGGCCAGCAGAGTCTGGTCGATGTCTGACTTGTCGTTACGAACGATACCTACAATTCCACACACGCTTTGTCGTACTCCTATCTGAAACCACCGCGGGGTGCTATTTGTAAGTTCGGGTCGCGCGGGCTGTATAACTCACAGCTTGTTGGCTCTCGAGCTCTTGCTGGTGAAGTAGTCGCTGCCTCTTTTTCTCTTCTCTTTTTTCCTGCATGAGCACGAATCCCACAGCGACGAAAATAAAGTAAAAGACCAGCAACTGCGCGCGTTGCCGGTAAGCCGTTCCCACGTTTCCCTGAAACACGGAATAGGCAATCGAGAGCATCACGGTGAAAATCAGAATTGGAGAGATCATTCGCAGGCGATACTTAATCGCGAACCATAAGCCCAGGATCAGCCACGGAAACGAACCCCACCAAACAATCATCTCGGGGAGAGTGATGCTTTGTCGCAAAGAAACAACCTGCCAAGGAAACGGCGCAAACAACAGATAAAGTATGCCCATCGGAATCGTTGATAAAGCGCCCGAGGCTGTCGAAACATCTACGTCTCGTCCAAAGCCGGATTGCGCCGTGCGTGCCAGGTCGCTGCGGCTTTGTTGCACTCGCTGTAAATTTCCATATTGCTCGAATTGAACCGTCGCCGATCGGGTAACACCCACGTAAGTGAGCGCCATTCCCAACAAGATGATCGCCGCAAATTGGCGAATGAAACTTGTTGCCGTGATGGCTTGCATGCCGACAATGAATGCTCCGGCGATAGCCATACAAATCATGTAGAACACGTAGAAACGAAGACTAAGCAAACACGATAACGATATCGCCAATACAGCCATATATTTCAAACTGAACTTTTGCCCCAGTTTCAGCGTGGTGAGAATAGAAAGCGCTAGAAAGAATACGATGGGACCATCTTTAAGCCCTTGCGAAGACCACAACACGAGCGATGGGTAGAATGCCACAGCCATTGCCGCCAATCTCGCGACTCTACGGTTGCTGAACACCTGTTGCGCGCACAGAAAAATTATTGGTGCAGTCAAAGCACCGAGCACGGAATTAATAAATTGAATGGCCAGCATGTTTCGGCCGATTAAACCGTAAATTACCGCGACAAAGTAAATCATTCCCCATGCTGATGCGCCCGTATTTCCGACGAAAGATTTGACGATAGTCTCAAAGTATCTGTCACCACCCCAGGCTTTAAGTTGCGCGAAACCAATGTAGTCGTAAGTGAGTGCATCGCCTCCAAAAAACTCCTGGCCTGAAAAAATGAAGATGCTGGTTCCTAAAATTAGTCTCAGCAGCAGAGCCGCTACAAAACACTTCAAAAGAAATGCGCCGTCCTCGCCCTGCCGATAGGAATACAAACCGGCGAGACTTGCCAACACCGCGCATAGGAAGACGGCTTTGGCCGTATCGGCCACAGTGACAAACGGCGTCCCGTAAACAGACGTATTCGGGCCAACCATATAAGGAACGGCAAAGATAATCAGGATACCGATTACCAGCGATAAGAGAGTTAGGAGACCTTTCATAAGCCGCTACACATCATCCGGCAAATCCAAACGGGTCTTACGTTCAACCAAAAACCTGTCACTGTCGTCAAGTTCTTTAATGGGCTTCGCCGGAACTCCGGCAATTAGATAATGTTCCTGCGTCAGTTGCGTAGTGATTACGGAACCGATACCGACAATGCAATTCGAAGGCACCGAACCGCCCGGCGCGACACGGATCTCAGAGCCGATATACGCAAAGGAACCGATCTCAATGGGTCGAGTTCGCTGCCGGTTATGTGTCCACAAGGATGAGTTGCGCCCTCCCAAAATCGATCTGCGACCGATGGTGACACGGTCCGTAAAGTCGATCTTATGTCCGGCAGTCACGATACTTCCGTCGCCCAAAAGAAACCGAGGGTCAGTCGGGTTAACCACGTCTGGATCGGGTATTGAGTTAATCTCATTCATACGGATGATCTCAGCGTAACGACCGAGGACGACCTCGTCGCCCCCGCGTATGATATTGAAATATCCGATGCGCACGTGGTCGCCGACCACAAGCCTTTTCACGCCGACAACCACATTGAAATGTCCGATAGAGACGTCATCATCAATTTCACACTGGCCGGCATCAATGATGCTCAGTCCGATGCGCACGCGTTTTCCAATGCGATACCCGAAAAACATTCGGTACAACGGGCGCTTCAGACATGACGGCAGCAGGGCTATGTACGCAAGCACTGCGAGTCGACATTTACTCGTACGGCGCATTCGCTTAATTAGTCTCCACGTGCTCTTGCCGCCTCCCGTAACGCGTCAGCCAACTTCCTCGCCTGCTCGGAAAGCGAGTAATTTTCAATACAATGATGGCGCCCTGCGGCGCCCATTTCTTCGCGCAAACTGGAATCAGAAAGCAAACGCTGCAACGCTTTACACCACTCTTCTTTCGTAGTGGCGTCGAAATGTGTGATGCCTCTCTCGCCGATATCTTTAAGCGCGCCTACTGGAGAAGCTACATACGGAATGCCCAGCGCCATATATTGAATGGCTTTAAATCCCGACTTACCGGAAGCCCAATTCTCGGCATACATCCTCGAGTCTATGGGATATAAGCCAATATCGATCGACTGAAAATCTTCCAGTTCTCTTTCGAGTTTCCATTCCAGACTTTCGACTTCAACGCCGGGAATTTTTACTTCTTTCATGCCGGCCCCAACGATCTTCACCTGGAAGCGATGTGTTCGGGCTAAATCCTGGAATACCGGAAAGATTGTTTCCAGGTATGGAAAAGTTGAGTGAGTTCCAATCCATCCTAACACCGGCACGCTCCGTTGCGTTCGGGGACGGGGCCGAAACACCTCGGTGTCAACCACCGTCGGGATTATCCGGAAAATGGCGCCTTTGCTCTTTACGTAATCGGCGATCTCTCTATTACCACAAGTAACCAACGTCGACCACCTGATCAGGTCGTCAGTCTTACCGGCCCATTTCAGCGCCTTTCCCAGCTTCCCGTAGGTGGGGCTAGTATATGAAACGTAAGTCGCGTCGTCCAAATCGAGCACCATCGGCCGTTTTAGTACGCGGGCAACGAGCCATTCAATGACGGGTGGACCTAATATCATCGCCTCGCGCTGGACAAACAATACGTCCGCTTGCTGCGCGCGGCCGATTGTTCCGACGCGCCGCAAAGCCGCACGCAGCAGACCGAGCGCATTGCTGGGCCATGCCGCACGATTGTAGAGCGATGCCTGCAGTTTTGAATCCAGAAACGGGCGCACAGTCAAACTAATGCCCAGTTCGCTGAGAGGCTGTATGAACTGGTTTACGCGATATCGCGTAGAAGCGGCTTCGCCCGGATATGAAGAAAGCGCCAGAACTTTCATAAATGATTGCAGAGCAACATCAACTTTTTCACCAGCATAGCTTCACGAATACACGATCCGGTGTAGGCCGTTTTTCTTCTTATTTCTCAGCCCAGATCTTCAGAGAGTCGCCGAGGCGACTCAGATTGAGAATTCGGTTAAGCGTCTTTCTCAGCAAGCGACGAGACGGGCTGGCCATCAATGCCTCATTCAAACGGTAACCCGTCTCCACTCGCTCGCTTCCTCTTTCCGAATGTGCTTCAGGCGATGCTTGCGCGCCTGATCCACGCAAGCCATTGAGCAATTCGAAAGGGTTGACGCCTTCGGTCGCAACGCGCACCTGCCGTAGCCCAACTCCCGCCAACAGCGCTCGGCTACCTGCGCGCGAAAACAACTGGAGATGCTCGGGCGGACTTACCGTGCTCCATTTCACACCAAGCATTTTTGCAGACGCGCCGCGACCATGCGGAGTTGTTAACCATAGCAAACCGCCGGGACGCAGTATGCGCGCAATCTCCCGCAACACAGCTGGCGGATCGCGTACATGCTCTAACACTTCGCTGGCAGTTACCACATCGAAATAATTCTCCGGGTAAGCGGCCTCTTGAAGCGTTCCCGCAAACACTTCGAAACCCATGCCACGCACGTGTTTGACCGCACGTTCTGAAACTTCGACGCCAAACGACTGCCAGCCTGCGCGCCGCGCGGCTTCGAGGAGCGTTCCTGCCCCGAAACCAACGTCGAGCAATCTTCCGTTTTGCCGGTACGCGGCAAACTCAGCGAGGATCTCATCGAGTCGCAGGCTAATAAAATCGGGCGCCGTAAGATTATCTTCGTGGTAATAGGTATCGTAGTCTTCGCAGTTGTCAACACCCGGAAGCTGCGACGTGTAGAGCGTTTTGCAGTTGAGGCAGCTCAATATCTCGAAATCGTCCTTGTGTCCCCAGCGCAAGCCCGCCGCTGACCTACAGGCAGGACATACACGCGCGCTTTCGTCAGTACGGGAACCTTCTGCTGCCATAATATTCGATTCGCCAACGAGCTGATCGTCTTCCAGCGAAGACTGCGAATTATCTTTCGACACCAGCTATCGCTCCGCCAGTCGTCGATACATATTGACGTATCTCTGGCCGCCCACAGTCTGTAAATCAAAACTCGAGCGCGCCACGCGCCGGCAACGAGCCGCGATTTCCGGGTCCTCTGCAATTAGCAGCGCCTGGTCAGCCGCTCTTTTATAGGCGTCCTCTTCAAACTGCCGGAGAACCACGCCAATGCATTCCCGTTCCACCAGCTCATCCATGTCTCCGATGCCGGCGTTGCAGACGACTGGTAACCCGGCAGCCAGATATTCAGGAATTTTTGTTGGTGATGCCGCAATCTGTGCAAATGCGGGTTTGCGAAATGACACGCCTAACCGCGCACACCGCAAATACGCCGGCACATCCGCGGGCGGCACGGCCCGTATATCGAAATCAGTCGCATCAAGACCCGCGCGCTTCAGCGCCGCGGCGCCCTGCTCGGGCGGGGAGACTGACAGAATCCGCAGGAACGCTTCCGGACGTTTCCTTTTAATCGCGCGGAAGAAGCGGCCCATTTCTTCAACCAGATAAAGCCCAACCAGCGAACCCGCGTAAATTACTTCGAAGCGCTCTGACCGGGGTGAAGTCTCGCGCACGTCCGTCGCTGAATCGCCTTCTTCGAAGCGCGCAACCTCAACACAACAGGGAATAACTTCAATCTGATCCGCCGCTTTTAACTGATGGGCCACCAGCCAATTTCGGAAACGCTCGGTCAAGACCACGATTCGATCTGCTCGACGAATGCCGGCACGCTCAAGTCTTTTTACTAAACGAAACGACAGCGAACCCTCTTTCCAGAGGTCAGCATCCGCATACTCTTCAGCCATCAGACCACGAATATCAAAAATTATTTTCGCCCGCATGAAACGGCTGGCCAGCAGCGCCATCGCCATCGGCACGTGCGCGCGCGCATGAAGAACGCTAATTCCCTCCTGGCGCGCGAGGCGCGTGGCGAAGCGGGCGCCGGCGACAATGTCATACACGGTTGCCGGCAGCGAAGGACTTTTATGATAGCCGAGACAAAACCATTTGATGCCATCTGCCGCAAGCTGCTGATGTTGCTTCCCGAGTGTACTTTTAGTCCACGTAGTGCGAAGCGCTTGCTCAAACGTTAGCAGATTTACGCGCACTCCGGCTGCAGCAAGTTGACGAAGGTAAGGCAACACTTGCGTCTGTACCAGCGGTTCCTTGATCCCGAAATAGCTGATGTAAAGTGTGCCGATATCCATTATGCCAAGTGTCAGGGCAGCTTAATCGAATCTGGAATGCGAGGCTTTCAGAGGGTCCACAAACTTCCGCACCGCTTGACGATCAGCAACCGCTGTGCGGTTCCCGCGCGTCCAACCTACTCGACTAACATTCTGGTGCTAATCGTTATCGGCTTTCGATTGACGGTGCGAGCGCGGTCCGCCCGTTTGTATTTCCCTTGTATTGATTGTTTCGCGAAGCGCCGGTCTCGTGAATGACGCTATTGCCCAGCGGCGAGTTTGGATCGACCGCGACGACGTTATCGAAGATTTTCGAGTCGGTGGTATTCATAATCTCGAAGGCGAGTATGCCGCCGGTCCCCGTTGAAATCAGCTTGTTGTTTGCGACGTAAATGCGCGTTGAGTTTTCCAGTCGAATTCCGCAATGCGCAACGCGGCGGATCGTATTATTCACGACCGTCACATCCTGCACGTTTACCACGTAAATGCCGGTTGCAACGTTGCCGGCGGAATTGGGTATCAGATCGCCGCCCGACACGGTGTTGCCTTTAACCAAAACCGGACCAAAATCACGCGTGCGTGCTCCGTTCTGCACCAGGATGCCGTTGCCGTGTAATAACGCAGAGTCGCGCGAGTCGATCTGATTGTTTGTGATTTCAATATTACGAATGATGTCGCGCGACTCGTTTGGTTCGAGATCGATGGCCGTCATCCCTTGAGCGCAGCAACGTCCGGAATCCTTGAAAGTATTGCCGTCTATTATTACGTTGTTGCCGTTAACAACAGCAGCAGCCTGGCTGGCCACGCGTGTGAACTGGTTCTTAAGAATCTTCACATCATCAGCGTAGTTGCCCATTATAGCATTGCCGCCGGCCTGCACGCCAATCACTCCCGTGCCGTTGAACCAGACGTTTTCAACTAGGCAGCGATGACAATTGCCAAGCGAAATAGTTTGACGCACGCCGCCTTCGACGGCAGGGTTCGCGCCCTTGATTTGCAAGTTTGTGATGCTGATATCTGAATCAACGCCGCTATGGGCCGGCCGCGAACGAATGTCTTCAAATGACTGGAAGACTGTCCAACCGGTGCGCGGCGGCTCGACGATTATCGTGTCCCATCCCGAACCTATGACGGCGGTTCGCGACTTCAAAAGGACAGCCCCTTCCCACAAGAGCTCCGTCGCTAATCGATAGGTCCCCGGTTCAAACCTCAGCGTATGACCGGGACTGATAGTTACCTGGGTAGAAATCAGCCCACCATTTTGCACCAGGACTTCTCCGGCTGTCGCGCCCAGAGCTTTGTCGGCGGCGTTAATTTTCGCGCCAAGATCGGCGCCGGGAAAACTATTAGCCACCTTACTAATTCTCCGAGGCGTAGTCTGGCCTTGCAGCGTAAACGTGCCGGCGTTACTAAGCGCTGGAGATGCGTGATAGTTGCCGCCAGGCGCAGCGCAAATAATTACACTCAGTAATAACAAAAACATGTTGCTCTCTCTCTGTCCCTTCGTCTTGCTTTGCCATCCGGCTTATTGCAACTCTGTGATCATTCCTTCTCTCCGACAATGTTAACGCCTGAATTATCGAGCCTTCGGAGATTTCTTACGCCCGCGCTTTCCAGAACCGTCTCGATCTCCCGCTGCGTGCGAGGCTGATCATATTGAGGAGAAAGCATGTCAAAGGTGTCAAGGATTGCCCATTCATATCGTTGCTGCGCTGTCAGCCCAGGCTGGTCAACATAATTCGCTACCGGAATGACGAACATGAAAAGCCTTCCCGCCAATGGCAGGCGAAATAACACATTCGTCAAAGCGAAAAGGACCGGCATCATTCCTTTGATTCCCGAAAGCAATTTCTGTTTGTCCAGACGCTTTGTTAACGGTCGCAAAAGATACTTGCCGTAGAGAAGAGTCCACGGCTTGCGCTCGTATGTGGTAATCGCAATGCGCCCGCCCGCCCGCAGGAAGCGCGGCAATGTTTTCATGGCAAGTTGCGGGTCAGGCGTGTGCTGCACGACGCCGATGCAATAACAGCCATCGAAAGAGTCGGGACGAAACGGCGGCTCATAAATACTTGCCTGCACGAAATGAACATTTCTCCGTCCGGTGAGATTTGCACGCGCCGCATCGATCGCGCTGCTGATGTCCATACCTACAACTTGCGCTTCGCTATCTGCCGCAACATCGAGAAAACGGCCCGCGCCGCAGCCCGCGTCAAGCACCCACTTGCCACCGAGCCATTCCCTGGTCCAGCCGGTCTCGGAATACCAACGGCCCCTGGAAAGTTTAGTGCCGTTTGCGGAGTCGAGCTGTTCGAGCTTGAACCTGTTCCACTGGTAGCCAAATGACGCTGCATAATTGTCGCGCGGCACGAAACGCGGGATGGCATCTTCGATTGGAAACTGATGCACACCCTGCGTGCATTCGAGGCGGCCCGACAAAATTTCGCCGGCGCTGTCGGTATCAGTGGCCGCGCAGCTTAGCGCGTTGCCGCATTGTGGACAGGCCAACACGTCAAGCAGTTTTGTTTGCATCTTGTTCTCACGCAGCCGCAGCCGCAGGAATAATCATTCCAATTCACTGGGGCTGTATCTTAAACAAAGCGCGCCGGGCCGCTCGCCAGAGACGGGCATCGCCAAGCAGGGACACGTCGCTCTTCACTGCGCGTTTAAGAAACTCGCGCGCCTCGCGGAACCGCCCGCCGGTGTTTGCCAAAATGGCGAGATATAGCAGCGAGCTCGCGCGAATCCGCTTCAAGTAAGGGCGATAAACTTCGGCCAACTCGGGCGCGTTCTCCACTTTCGCACACAGATGTTCCAGCCCGCGTTTCATGCTGTCCAGACTCTGATTATTAACGCTGCGCCCCGCGTGCTGGAAAATGCCGCTGTTGATCTTTTCGATTCGCCCAACTTTGTAACGCGCCAGCACGCGCAACCAAAACTCCCAATCTTCTCCGCCGATCAGCTCAGGAGTCGCGTCAAATTTGTATTGTTCGTATATGTCTCGATGAATGAAGTCACCAATGCACGTCATGAAGTTTCCGCTGGCAATCGCTTTAAGCTGATTGTCCAGCGGCGGCAGTGTCTGGCGGCGCAGCACGTTGCGCCCGGAATCTACAAACTCATAAAGGTTGTGAAAACATTTAATGTCGGGATTCGCCCGCGCATATTCGGCAGCATCAGCGAGGTTGGTGGGATACATGAAATCATCAGAATCGAGTAGCGTCACAAAATCACCGCGGGCAGCGTTCATTCCTGTATTGCGCGAGCGAGCGCGCTCAAAATTCTGCTCGTGCTTTATAAAGTGTATCTGCCCGGCGCGCATGTATGGTTGTAGCAACTCTTCGGTTTTGTCAGTCGAACAATTGTCGACGACTATGATTTCGTAGTGGCGATACGTTTGGCTGAGGACGCTCTGCAGCGTCACTTGGATAAATGCAGCCCGATTGTAAGTGGGGACTACGACGGAGAAGAAAGGATACTCACTCATCAGATGCAAAACGAACCACGATGACACTCAAGACTGGCGATATTCTTTGTTTGAGTCTAAAAGCCGTTCTTGGGGGCTTGTTAAAACGGCGATTTGTTTAGGAACGTCAGTTGTTCGATGGTATCGACCGCAAACCACTTCTTTGGATAGACGGAGGAGACGAACAACTGCTGCTGATCGATCAGTTGCTGCCATACGTCGTAGAAGTTCTGGCCTTGCTTCGTAATCTGGTTGAGGCGATACGGGTTAAGCACCTGAATGCCCGAACAATAGATTTCCGTCTCTTTCAACCGGCTGATTTCCCTAACCACATGGTTCTCCTGAAAAACGTAATCGCCTTCCAGCCCCGGCACCGGCCGCACCGGCACGAGCATGCACGCGGGTGAATTCAACGATAAATAGTTTTCCTCCAACAACTCAAAATCCAGTTCGACCACGTTATCACACGTCAGCACCACCATCGGTTCGTCAAGCCGGCTGAGCAGCGTGTTATGAACCCACCAGCAATTGCTCTTGCCTTCCGTGTTAAGGACTGAGCTTGCTCCATGTTCGATCACGTGCTGCGCGAGCATCGCCTTTTTGTAGCCGACAGTCACGTGTATATGTTCGACTCGTTCCGCAATCCGCGATATGCCGCGGGCGATCAGCGTCGTGCCGTCGTAAGGCGCCATCGGCTTGGGGATGGCATCGGTTAGCGGCGCCATCCGCATCCCGCGTCCGGCAGCCAGTATGATCGCGTGTCGAATCACTGAACTTAAAGCTCCTCCAGCGGTGGATCGTTGATGATTGCCAGCATCTCGTCTTCCGTCAAACGTGGCGCGTTGGCGGAACAAAAAGGAGCCGGCAAGGGATGCTCGACGGGCTTATTAAACCTGATAACGAAATGCGGAACGCCGTCGTATTCAACCTCGCGCGTATAAAGCAACTCCGGCTCGCCAATCAAATATTCGTGCGGACGCTCGCCCGGTCTTCCTTCGATTTGTTCCCACCTGCCGCCCTTATGTTTAATCCAAACCTCAAGAAAATCCCTGATTACGGCCGCTTTCATTTTGCGCGAGAGCACAGCGCCCTGCACCTCGTCGACTTTTTCTATCGCCGTGATGACAAGCGCGACCGCTTCGTCCACGTTCGAAAAATAGCGAGTCATGTTGGGCCCGGTACTACCGATAACACCGGTCGAGTCGTGCATCTTTTTCCAGATGGGAAAAACCGAGCCGGTTGACCAGGCGATGTTGCCATGGCGGACGCAGGCAAAACGCGTGGTATCCGTCTTGGCATTCATCGCGCAGAACAGGCGCTCCATCAAAGCTTTCGTTAAGCCATAGGTGTTGGCGATCGGCGGTGCGGTCTTGTCTGTGGACATGCCAATGACTTTGGCGACGCCTTTTTCAACGCAAACGCGTGCGACATTCTGTGAACCCAGGACGTTAATGTCAATACATTCCATCGGCTGCACCTCCGACAGATCAACATACTTGGTGGCGGCCGCATGCACCACAACATTCGGACGAACTTCTGTGAAAACGTCGCGGATTGACTCGATATTGGTTACGTCCATTGGCAGCGTCAGGCAGCTACTAAACTGCTGCGCATCCATGTTGAATTTGTTGTTGCGGCCAGTGAGCACCACTCGGTAATCATTTTTGAGAGCCAATCCCAGGCGCTTGCCCAGAAACCCTGTGCCACCAGTTATCAATACAGTTTGCTTCATCAACGGAGGCTCGTAGAATCCTGCGGAATCAAACCGACAACAGTTCTTACCAAGAGTAACGAAACGAAGCCGATCAATCGAGTTTGAAACGGCGCCGCCAATCATCGCTTTCCTGGAATTGCGGCTGTTGCTTTTTATCAAGTACGCACGTCTCCAGGACCAGATAATCCAATTCTGTTCTCATGAAGCAACGATAGCTGTCCGGTGGCGTACACACTATCGGCTCACCTCTAACGTTGAAACTTGTGTTTACGATTACCGGACATCCTGTGCTCCGGTAAAAGGCGGCGATGATTTCCCAGTACAGCGGGTTTGTATCGCGACGGACGGTCTGGATTCGTGCCGAATAATCCACGTGCGTAACAGCCGGGATTTTTGATCTTTTCACCTTCAACTTTTCTATGCCCCAGAGCGATTCTTCTTCTGCCGTCATTTTTCGCCGGTGCGGTTCTGCCACATCTGCGACCAGCAACATATAGGGACTGTCGGTATTCAACTCAAACCAGTCGCCTACCTTTTCTCGCAAGACACTCGGCGCAAACGGACGAAAGCTTTCGCGATACTTGATTTTCAAATTCATCTGCGACTGCATTTCCGGAGAGCGCGGGTCGCCAAGAATGCTGCGCGCGCCAAGCGCACGCGGGCCAAACTCCATTCTCCCTTGATGCAATCCAACTATCTTCCCGGTGGCGAGAAGGCCGGCTACGACGCCGGGCAACTGTTCACGCGAATACTTTGAATAGGGCAGCTGCTCAGACTTAAGAAAACTTTCAATCTCTTCTTCGGTGTTTTGCGGACCGAGATATGAACCCCTCATGCCATCTGCGTAAGCTGGCAAGCCGTTCTTCTGGCCATTGGTCGTAGCGCTGCGCGAAGATTGCCAGTTTCCCTGCTTCTCCGCGCTTTGACGCGGCTTCCCGAGATAACGGTGCCAGATGGCGAGCGCAATCCCCAGAGCGCCTCCTGCGTCTCCTGCGGCCGGTTGAATCCAGATGTCTTCGAAAGGCACTTCCCGCAATACGTGACCATTGGCCACGCAGTTCAATGCCACACCACCGGCCATACAAAGTTTTTTCATTCCGGTTTCTTTGTAAGCGTATTTCGTCATCTTCAACATCACTTCTTCGGTAATCACCTGGATACTGCGCGCCAGATCCATCTCTCGCTGGCTGATTTTGGACTCGGGTTTCCTGGGCTTGCCGCCGAAAAGTTTGTCAAAGGCGCCGCCCGTCATGCGCAGCCCGTGGGAGTAGCTGAAGTACTCGTGATTCATTTTCAGGCTGCCGTCATCACGAATTTCTAAAAGCTTGTCCTTAATAATTGAGACGTACTTTGGTTCGCCATAGGGTGCCAACCCCATAACTTTGTATTCCCCGCTGTTAACCCTAAAGCCGGTGTAGTAGGTAAACGCACTGTAAAGCAACCCCAGGCTGTCCGGGAAACGAAGTTCTTTCAACAGCGTAATTTCATTCCCTTTACCAAAGCCTAACGAGCTCGTGGCCCACTCGCCCACGCCGTCGATCGTCAGAATCGCGGCTTCTTCGAAAGGAGACGGATAAAACGCGCTGGCGGCGTGGCTTTCGTGATGATCGCCGAAGAGCAATTTCCACTGAAACGTTTTCCCCAGCTTCTTCGCTGCCCGCTCATCTTCTTCGCCGCCCGTTTTAGCCAACTCCGTCCGGATCAGGTCAGGCATCCAAAGCTTCTCTTTCATCCAGAGCGGCATCGCTTTAAGAAACGAGCTGAAGCCGGCGGGAGCATAATCGAGATAGGTTTCGAGTAGACGGTCGAATTTCAATAGGGGTTTGTCGTAGAAGCCTACGTAGTCGAGGTTTTCAGCGTTGAGTTTAGTTTCGCTCAGACAGTAACGAGCCGCGTTGAGGGGAAAACTATGATCGTGCTTTATGCGCGTAAATCGTTCTTCCTGCGCTGCGGCTATAATGTCACCATCTACAACAAGACAGGCCGCTGAATCGTGATAGAAAGCGGAGATACCGAGAATACTTACCACTAGCTTTCACCCCGCTTAGAACAACGTATAGATAAACGGCGCAATGGCAGAACTCTTGGCGAGCACAAGCAAGGCACCAACGAGCACCAGCGTTATTACAATCGGCGCCAGCCAATACTTCTTGTTCGCTCTCATGAATTGCCAGAGTTCGCTAACGACCTGTACTTTTGACATTGCTACTCCCTCAAAACATCTTTTCGTAGTGGCTCAGATCACGCTGCCGCGCGGAATAGGGTTTCCAATAAGAATCACTTCGTCCGCTACGACGCTGAAGCGGATCCCAACCGGACAACCTTTTGATCACGCCGATTGGCGTGATCACCAAGAAGAAAACGATGCCGAGAATAATGCACGTCGTGACAAATGACAGCGCTTCCGCGAGGCGCATCCAAAGCATGTTGGGAACGACCAACACCCTGGGCCACAACAGCCCTAACACAATCAATACGGCGCCCAATACGAGAGTGAAACGCGTAGCAATCGGGAACTTGCCGCGATACCACCACCAGGCGCTAAGCAAAACGAATACACCGCCGACGGCGAGACCAAACTCCCGCTCAGTACGAAATGAAGTTTTCGTCGTGCTTTTCATAATGCTACTTTGAATTTCGCAAAGTCACTTTTGAAGTTGAAGGCCCCCTCCGCATTGAGGGCACGGCAGTATTAATTTCGAAACGCTGCAAGAACCTCAACAACGAAGCGTTGCTGTTCCTCTGTAAGTTCGGGGAAACATGGCAAGGCCAATGTTTCCTCCGCAGCCCGCTCAGCCTCAGGAAATTGTCCGACCCGGTTTCCGAGATACTCAAAACATTTTTGCAAATGCAGCGGCACCGGATAATAAACTTTGCTTCCAATGCCGTGCTGCGATAGGTGCTTCATCATCTCGTCGCGATACTTTGGCACGCGCACTACGTATTGATGGAAAATATGGCGCGTGTCAGGTCTGATAAATGGCGGTATCAATTCGTAGCCCAGCGGCGTTTCCCGAAAAAGTCTATTATAAACCTCAGCTTTGCTACGTCTGGCTTCCGACCATTCGTCAAGGTATTGCAGTTTCACGCGCAGGACCGCCGCCTGCACTGCATCTAAACGGCTATTAATTCCAACCTCGTCATGATGGTATTCGGTTGTTCCGCCATGCACTCGCAAACGTCGCAGTCGCGCGGCCAGTTGGGAATCGCCGGTTACAAGCATCCCGCCATCACCAACGCCGCCTAGATTTTTCGTCGGATAAAAACTGAAGCAACCGATCTGGCCCATTGATCCCGCACGCCGGCCTTTATCTTCGCCGCCAATAGCCTGTGCCGCATCTTCAATCACTGGCAGACCGCGACCGCTCGCAATCTCAAGAATCGGATCCATCTGCGCGCATTGCCCGTACAAGTGGACGGGAACAATTGCGCGGGTGCGCGGCGTAATCGCAGTTTCCACTTGAGATGGATCGATGTTGTAGGTTGATGGATCGATGTCGACGAACTTTGGCTGGCCGCCAGGACGAGTTATTGCCGACCCGGTAGCAAAGAACGTAAATGGACTCGTGATTACTTCGTCACCGGGCTTCAAATCGAGTGCCATTAGTGCCAGCAGCAACGCGTCTGACCCTGACGCGCAGCCGACCGCAAATGCCGTCGTGCAATAGTCGGCTACTTCCTTTTCGAGCTCCTCAACTTCAGGTCCCAACACAAACCGCTGCGTATCGATGACGCGGGCCACCGCTTCCACGAGCTGAGGGCGCAGCAATACGTGCTGCCCTCGCAAATCTAATAGAGGGACGTTCATGCGGCTAAATCGTTTACGGAAAAAGGATTAAGATAGGTCGGTTCGCAGCAGAGCCGCAGCGCTCTCGCAGCCTTAATTCTCTTCGATTGAAGCTAATGGCTAGCCGGGTGAGCCAATCAATTAAGCACTGCGTTTAGCGAAAGTCTTTCCCAGAATCAATCTCATGGGGTTTCCGCCGTTTGTCCCGGCACATCATCCGCGTTTTCTCCTTCGTAATAACTCGAGGAATAGTAACCGGAATAATAGTAGTCCTGTGTTTCAAGCTTGACATTATTTAGGACCACGCCAAAGATGTGCGCGCCGACGTCAAGCAACTGTTGTTTCGCCCGACGAACAACAGCGCGTGAGCTCCTGCCACCGTGCACGACCAAAATCACCCCATCGACCATCGTCGACAAGATCGAGGCATCGGTAAAAGAGATTGCCGGAGGAGAATCGATGACAATGTGCGCAAACTTCTCGCTGAGAATACCGAGAAGTTTTCGCATTTCGTCTGAGCCGAGCAGTTCGGCGGGATTTGGCGGCACGGGACCTGAACTCAGAAACTTCAAATTCGGTTGCTTTTCGTAAATTTGAAGCAAGCTATCAATATCGGTTTCCCCGGAAAGCCAGTTGGTCAGACCGCGCACATTCGGCACTTCGAAATGCGCATGCAGGCGAGGACGTCTCAAGTCGCAGTCAACGATCAAAATCTCCGCGCCGGTTTGGGCCAACATGACAGCGGTGTTGATTGCCGTGGTTGTCTTGCCTTCGGAAGGCTGGCTTGACGTAACCAGAATGGTCTTTGGCGGCTGGCCGGCAGACGAGAGCAGCAGCGATGTGCGCAGGTGCCGGTACGACTCAGCTATCGGTGACCGCGCGTCGCTAATCATGGCGAGCGCGGTGGCTTCTGCGGGAGCTGGTGTAGTTGAAACCCCGGGAACTCCAATCAGTCGTCCGCGATCCCGGCTCGATGGAATCAAAGCCAGGGCCGGCAAATGCAGATAACGATCCACATCCTCGACGGATTTTACGGTGTCATCGAGGAAGTCGAGCAGAAATGCCAGGCCGATGCCTGCAATCAAAGAGAGCATGAAAGCGATAAAAATATTTCTCAAACGCGGAGGTCCAATCGGCACTTTGGGAAGCCTGCTGTAGGTAGCGATAGTGACATCATTCGACCTGTCGCCCGCGGCGACACTCAACTCCCGTTGACGTTGCAAGAGTGTATTTAGAATTTGCTTGTCGGTTTCCAGCGTCTGCGTCATCGAGAGCAGGTCAATTTGATCCCTAGTCTGTTGGGTCGTAGTTCCCTTCTGCTGTTCATACGACCCTCTCAAAAGGTTCTCTCGTGATGCGGCAGCCTCGTAGCGTCTTTGTATTGAGGTAACAATTTCGGAGGGCGCCTTGCTGAGTTCGGCCTCCATGCCCCTTAGTTGTGCATCAACTTTCTTAACCTCGGGCCACTCCGGCGTATAGACAGTTAAGAGGGCGTCGCGTTTCTCTTTGAGCGCGGAGATCCGATCTCTCAGCTTTTCAACGCGCGCGGAAGTGTTCACATCCGGAATCGAAAATGGGTCGGTCTCTTTTCTGGCTGCTTGAAGTTGCGCCTGAAGGTTCTTTCTATCGTTTTCAGCCTGCAACAGCTGGCCACTCAATGTGGCAAGCCGAGCGGCCTCGAGGTTTCCCGACGCATCGGTGGTCAGAGGCAGATTCTTGCTCTTCGCGTAATTGAATCTGACTTCTTCTTGCTGCTTGATTTTCGTCTGAAGGTTTGCGATCTCCCTTGCCAGCAGGTCCTCAGCTTTTGTTGATCCCATCGTTGCACGGGCCAGATTGTTATTAACGAAGACTTCGGCCAGCGTGTTTGCAATCTTCTGAGCGAGCTCGGGATCAGGATGCGTGAATTTGATCTTAATGAGATTCGTGTTAGGCACAGGGTCTATCTCTTCGCCCGCGATCACTGCGTCTTCATAAGGCTCAAGCTTTGCCAACTCTTCCGGTGTCAAAGCTCCGCCGGTTACTTCGCTCTCGCCCACGACGGTCAAACCGAGCGATGTGGCCGGCGATTCACTAACCCTTTTTGGTTTAGAGAAAATCCGGCGAATCGAATTGAACACTCCACCTTGTGACTGCCCACCAAAGAAAGCCGGATTGCGTTGCAGGTCCAGCGTCAAAACTACCTGCCGTGCCAGCGCTGGATTTTCCAAGAGCTTAAGCTGAGTGCCCCAAAAATTCGGATCGCTCTGGGCATTGATAACGATCTCTTTCGTCTGCAACACGTTCATCGGCCTTTGCTCGATTCTGATCGTCGTTTCCCCTTCGTAGATTGAAGGGGAGCGAAAGGCCTGGATGGTGACCAGTGAAGTCACGACCAACGCCAGACTAAGAATCAACCATTTTCTTTTCAGGACTACGAACGAATAATCGCGCAGTGTGGCGGGTTCCACTCCGGAAACGCCATACGGCTTTGCCTGGGCAAGATCTGACAGCGGCCGATCTATGCTGCTATTAATGGCAGTTGCAGGAACGAGGCGATTATCTTGCGACATCATATTGTTTTTTTAGATAGTCGGAATCACTGCGTAAAGATACTAGAATAATAGCAGAGACTTACCGTGTGGCAAGTTGCGGGAGGTGGCAGGTCTTTTGAATTTGGCTCGCAGCCGGATGCCTCGGGTCAGTTTTGGAATTAAAGCCGGGCACCGGGCTTACGTTCTCACAGCTGCCTGCGCCGGCGCCTCCAAAGCAACAAAATCGCTCAATGCTTGTTTCCAGAAGGGCAGCGGAGCTAAGCCGATTGCCTCGGAAAGCAAACACCTAAGGCGCGAGTTCCGAGGGCGCGCTGCCGGTCTACTCATGGAACCCATCTCGATGCCTTCCAGTTGGCTCTGCGCGTAACTGCCCAAACTCAGGAGTTCGCGCGCAAATTCCTCATAACTGACACCCTCGCCCGAGTTCACGACATGAAAGATTGCGGGAAGGTCGAGCCGCGCCAGCTCGCGCAATCGAGCAGCGAGGTGGGGCGCGTATGTGGGTGTGCCCCAAGCGTCGTTGATTGCCTTGAGCTTTTCTCCCCGGCGCGCGCGTTCAATGATGGTACTAAGAAAGTTTGTTCCGCCTGGTCCAAAGACAAACCCGGTGCGCACGACAATAGTGCGCGCATAGGCTAACTGTGCACGGCGCTCGCCCTCCAATTTTGACACGCCATAAACGCTCTGCGGTTGCGGATGGTCCCGCTGCGTATAAAACCCTGGCTTTTCGCCATCAAATACGTAGTCTGTGGATATGGTTAAGAACCCCGCCTCAATCGCGCGGCTGGCATAGGCCAGGTTTTCCGGTCCGCGAGCGTTGACTGAATAGGCCTGTTCTCTATCGAGTTCACACCCATCAACATTGGTCCAGGCAGCGCAATTAATAACGACGTCCGGCCTGTCGTTTTTCACCGTATGGATTACGTTGTCTGAATCCGAAATGTCGAGGGCGCGATGGCCGTAAGCCAACACGAAATCTCCCGCCGACCGACAATGCTCAGAAACCGCACGGCCGACCATGCCGCCTGCGCCTGTAACGAGCACCTTCATCTGGCGCCAACCTCCGAACCATATTGCGCGCGATAGTAGTCCTGGTATGCGCCGCTTTTGGTTCGTTCTATCCAACGAGTGTTCTGTTGATACCAGTCTATCGTTTTGTGCAGTCCGCTCTTCCAGGTTTCGCGGGGACGCCAGCCTAGTTCGGCTTCGATAAGGGTCGGATCGATTGCATAACGTCGATCGTGTCCGGGACGATCTTTAACGAAGCGAATCAGCGAACGAGGCTTACCGAGCGTGTCGAGCAAGGATCCCACCACTTCAATATTTCGCCGCTCATTCCGTGCACCAATATTATAGACACCGCCGGGCCTTCCTTTTTGCAGCGCCAGCAATATGGCGCGGCAGTGATCATCTACATATATCCAATCGCGAACATTGCGTCCGTCTCCATAAAGCGGAATTTGTTCGTCGCTCAATGCGTTTGATATTGCGAGCGGCAGGAATTTTTCCGGAAACTGGCGCGGTCCATAGTTGTTGCCGCAACGTGTAATTACCGTATCGAGACCAAAGGTGTGATGCGCAGCGCGCACCAAATGTTCGGCTGCGGCTTTTGAAGCGGCGTAGGGGCTGTTTGGCGCAAACTCAGATTTCTCGGTGAAAAACGCAGACTCGTCGTCGGGCAGGCTGCCCATTACTTCGTCAGTTGAAACCTGCAGAAAACGCCGCACGCCGCGTTGTCGGGCGGCATCCAGCAGCACCTGTGTCCCGAGAATGTTTGTGCGCAGGAATTCATCGGCGGACGCGATGCTGCGATCCACGTGTGACTCCGCCGCAAAGTTTATTACCGCATCCGCATCTTCATCTAGAACAGCCAGCACGGCGCCAGGGTCGCCAATATCCCCGCGCACGAAGCGGTGCCGGTCACTGTCCAATCCTTCCAGGTTATCGAGATTACCCGCGTAAGTGAGCGCGTCAAAATTTGTGATGCTCGACGAGGGATGTTCGGCCAGCACAAGTCTTATGAACGCCGACCCAATAAAACCCGCGCCACCGGTAATGAAAAATTTATACATGAGCTCGTGGGAAAAGAATATTTGAAACTCCAAATCGCGTCATTACGACAACGAGTATTATCAGCCCGGACGATTTTATTGTTGCCAGGCTAAGACCAAACTAGGAGTCTGCAAGATTTATAGATTTGAGCGAATCCTGTGTCAAGGAAGACTATCAGCTAATATTTTCTACGAGATGCGTAAATAACGCTGGAAAGCTTTCTTCACTAAAAGCGGAAGCGCCTGC
>JBDUCB010000129.1:0-6105 GCA_040003695.1 bacterium | reverse complement strand
CGCCAAAGGAACACGGCACCGAATTTCTGATGGACCATCGCCATCTTTGGCTGCGGTCCCGGCGTCAACATGCAATCCTGAAGGTGCGGCACACAGTCGTTAAAGCGGTTCGTGACTTTTTCGATAACGACGGGTTTACGCTTGCCGACGCGCCGATTTTTACACCCGCGGCTTGCGAAGGAACCACAACCCTTTTTGAAGTGGACTACTTCGACGGCGAAAAGGCTTACCTAACGCAATCGGGTCAGCTTTACAACGAAGCCACGGCAGCGGCGTTTGGAAAAGTCTATTGTTTCGGTCCGACGTTTCGCGCGGAGAAATCAAAAACCCGCCGCCATCTGACTGAGTTCTGGATGGTTGAGCCGGAAATGTCATACGCCACACTCGATGACGTGATGACATTGGCGGAACGACTACTTGCTTACATCGCCGCACGCGTGCTGGAAGATCGTGGCGAGGAATTAAAGGTGTTGGAACGTGACACGGCGAAGCTCGAATCGATCGTGCCCCCGTTTCCACGTCTTCATTATGACGATGCAGTGAAGATGCTGCATGAAGGACACGATAAAGGTTTGCTTGAAACGCGGTTTGAGTGGGGTGGAGATTTTGGTGCGCCCGACGAGACTTATCTTTCCAGTCACTACGATCGCCCCGTCATGGTCCATCACTACCCGGCGGAAGTTAAAGCCTTCTACATGGCGCGCGATCCCGGACGAAACGAGTTGGCACTGGGTGTCGATGTGCTGGCACCGGAAGGCTATGGCGAAGTAATCGGCGGTGGCGAGCGCGCGACTTCACTGGAGTTTCTCAAGGAACAGATTGCGTTACATGAATTGCCGCAGGAAGCTTTCGAGTGGTATCTCGACTTGCGCCGGTACGGCAGCGTGCCTCACGCCGGCTTCGGCATGGGCATCGAGCGTTGCACCGCCTGGATGTGCGGCATTGAACACGTTAGAGAAACAATTCCGTTTCCCAGAATGCTTTATCGGCTGAAGCCCTAATCGTCCGACAAACTTCAGTTTGTCGCTGAACCTAACAGAGCGAGAACAACAGCCAAAATCGATAAGGAAACGACAAACTGAAGTTTGTCGAACATCTTGTGCAACATTCGAGTGATGAACGTCTGCGCCTGGAGTTCAACTACTGGGCCCGCGCCGGTCGTGGCCCAAGCATGGAGAAAGGTCATCGTGCTGTAGGCGAACAGGCGATCGAGTTAATGAAAATTCCCGCTGAGGCGCGCGTGCTTGATGTCGGTTGCGGCAACGGTTGGGCCACGCGCCTAATGGCTCAGCAAGCAAGCAAAGGCCGAGCAGTTGGTATCGACATCGCCGACGAAATGGTCAGGGTTGCAGCTGATAGCTCCCGGGATTTTGTGAATATCGCATTTCGGGTTGCCAGTGCGGAAGCGCTTCCATTCAGCGACGGCGAGTTTACCCACGCGTTTTCGATGGAATCACTCTACTACTACGCTGATCTGCCGGCAGCGCTGAAAGAGATTCGACGGGTGCTCGCACCAGCTGGCCGCTTTGTATGCGTAGTGGATCTTTATCAGGAAAACGAAGCTTCGCATCAGTGGATAGAGCAACTCAAAGCGCCCGTCAAGCTTTTGAGTAGTGATGAGTATTCTTCTCTATTTGAAGATGCTGGTTTCGTCGGCGTATTCACCCAACGCATCTACGATCCGACACCAGTGCCAGAGGATTACCAGGGTGGCTCATTCAAGACTCGTGAAGACTTCCTGAGCTATCGAGAGGCCGGCTCACTGATGGTAAGTGGCGAGGTCACCACATGAGCGAAACTCCTGAACGGATTGTGACCATCTTTGGCGGGGCGAAGTGTGGAGAAAGCGACGCTGAATATGCGCAGGCTCGAAGCGTTGGTGAACTCCTTGCTGGAGCCGGCTACACGATCTGCACTGGCGGCTATCTCGGCGTGATGGAAGCTGCCAGCCGCGGCGCGCATGATCAAGGCGGACGTGTTCTGGGCATCACCATGAATCAATTCAAGGCTGAGCCGAATCGTTATCTGACTGACAAGGTTGCTACTGCCCATTTCTATGAACGACTGCAACTGCTGATCACGCGTTCGGTTGGTTTCATTGCTATTCGCGGAGGTATGGGCACGGTGACTGAGCTATCGCTGGTCTGGAACAAGATTCAAACTCGTGTTATTGGTCCGCGGCCGTTGGTGTTGCTCGGTGACTGTTGGCCGCCCATTGTGCGCGAGTGGCAAAAGCATCTGGTCGTGAGCGACGCAGACGTGGCGCTACTCGATTTCGCGCGCACGCCGGAAGAAGCGGTAGCAATCATAAGTGAAAAGTCTCAAGGAGTGGTTTTATGAACTGTCCTAAATGCGGCGCGCCCATGCTGCCGGGTGCTGACTTCTGCGGTGGTTGTGGCTATCGACTATCGCCGGCCGCTTCTGGTGCCGCTGCCCCGTCTGCCCAGTCGCATGGAATTCATATCGATGAAGACTCAAAAGGGCAGGGCGGAGGTTATAGATATGAAGTGTTACATCAACCTGCGTTCTCGCTGGCTGTGATTCAACTTCAAGCCGAGCAGTCGATCCAGGCAGAAGCCGGCGCGATGGTTTCAATGTCCGCGAACATCGAGCTGCAAGCGCAAATGAAGGGTGGCTTGTTCGGCGCCATCAAGCGCGCGGCGGGAGGCGAGTCGGCATTCGTTTCCACATTTACAGCGCGCGGCGGTCCCGGCGAAGTAACCTTCGCGCCTGGCGCGCCCGGTGACATTGCTGCAATTGAACTAAACAATCAATCGTTTTTTGTGCAGTCGAGTTCGTACCTTGCCGGCGATGCCAGCTTAACCGTTGATACAAAGTGGGGCGGCGCGAAGTCGTTCTTTGGAGGCGAAGGGTTGTTTGTGTTGCTGGTCCAGGGACGCGGCCTGTTATTGGTTTCATCCTTTGGAGCCATTCATCGAAAGGTTTTGCAGGCTGGTGAGCGATACGTGGTGGATACGGGCCACTTGGTAGCCTGGGAAGGAACAACGCAATACACTTTGCGTAAGGCAGCGGCTGGATTCTTTCGCAGCATGATGAGCGGCGAAGGCATCGTTGCGGAGTTTAGTGGACCAGGCGAGCTTCTTATTCAAACCAGGAACCTTGCCGCGCTTGCTGGATTGCTCAAGCCATTCTTCCCGACACAGTCAGGCGGTGGCAGTGGTTTCAATATCAATGTCGGCAGCTGAGAGTTTTTATGGCGGATGTCGTTGTTGCAGAGAAAGAACAGAAGCAAGTACTGAAAGGCCGCGATGACTTGCGCGGGGTTAGTATTCTTGGTGTGCCTCTGGCGTATGGCGCCAGTATGGCTGGCGTTGAGTTGGGTCCTGCCGCGCTGCGCGTCGCCCGGCTAAAGCGCAGAATTGCCCAACTTGGTTACGTGGTTCGAGACCTTGGTGATTTGCCCGTTGAGCAGTCTCAATCAACTCCTGAGCCAGCCGACAAACTCAAACATCTCGTCGAAATCAAAACAGCGTGCGCGGAACTGGCACAAAGAGTTGAGAACATCCTGGCTGAAGGTGATCTTCCGCTAGTGTTGGGCGGCGATCATTCGATTGCCATTGGATCGCTTTCCGGTTTTGCCGCTTACTGCCGCTCAAGTAATAAGGTGCCGGGACTAATTTGGTTTGACGCGCACGCGGATATGAACACGCCCGAGACGACACCTTCGGGAAATATTCATGGCATGCCGCTGGCTGTGCTCTTTGGCCGGGGCTCGGCGGACTTAACCAACATCGCGGGCTTTACGCCTAAACTCGATGCGAAACTTTGCGTGCACGTTGGGGCTCGCGATATCGATTGCGGCGAGCGCGAAATGATTAGCGATCTGGGAATCCGCTTCATCACCATGCGCGAGATCGATGAACGTGGGATGAACGCCTGCATGGATGAGGCAATCAACATTGCGTCGCAGGCAAGCGGCGGCTACGCTGTGACTTTCGACGTTGATGCCCTGGATCCGGGCGATGCACCCGGCTCGGGCACGTTGGTGCGTGGCGGACTCACCTATCGTGAAGCGCACCTGGCGATGGAAAAGATAGCAGACGCCGGCGGCATGCGTTCGTTAGAAGTTGTCGAAATTAACACCGCGCTCGATGTGAACAACAAGACGGCGGAACTCGGTGTTGAACTAATTCTTTCAGCTCTTGGCAAAACTATTCTCTAGCTAGTTGGGGTAATGAATTGACTAAAAGGCTCCGGGTCGGAGTAGTCTTTGGCGGCAAATCCGGTGAACACGAAATTTCGGCGCGTTCGGCAGCTTCAGTAATAGAAGCGATCGACAAAAAGAAATACGACGTTGTCCCGATCGCCATTTCTCGGGAAGGGAAGTGGCTTGGACCAAGACAAGCCATCGGTCTCCTCGCAAAAAGTGCGCAGGCGCTCCTCTCATCGCGCGCGGCTTCTCCGCTTAGACGTGACGTTGCCATCCTGCCGGATCCCACGCAACGCGGATTGATTTCTTTCGATGCCAAAGGTACTGGAACGACGGAACCGCTTGACGTGGTGTTTCCTGTACTGCATGGACCATTCGGTGAAGACGGCACCATACAGGGACTGTTGGAAATGGCAAACGTTCCTTACGTCGGCGGTGGTGTTCTTGCCTCGGCTTGCGGCATGGATAAGGTAACAATGAAGTCGCTGTTTCTTCAGGCTGGACTTCCAATTTGCCGCTACACGTGGTTTCTTCGCAAACATTGGGAAGCTGATCGGCAGGGTGTGACGAGCAAAGTGTCGCGCGAGCTTGGCTGGCCTTGTTTCGTTAAGCCGGCAAACCTGGGTTCATCGGTAGGAGTTTCAAAAGCGACTGACAAATCCTCTTTCGCGCGCGCAGTGAATCTCGCCGCTCAATACGATCGCAAAATAATTGTTGAAGAAGCGGTTAACGCGAGAGAGATCGAGTGCGCCGTTTTAGGAAACGATGAACCCGCTGCCAGCTTGCCCGGTGAGTACGTGGTCCATGATAAGTCGGCTGGTTTTCTTGACTACACTGAGAAGTACATGCAGACAGGCCATGTTGACTTCGTTGTGCCGGCGCCCGTCTCAAAGGCAATCAGCGCGCGCATTCAGCGCCTTGCGATTCAGGCTTTTCAAGCCATAGACGGTGCCGGTCTCAGTCGCGTTGATTTCTTTCTTGGTCGCGACGGACGAAAGCTTTTGGTCAATGAGATAAATACAATGCCGGGCCTGACTGAGGTGTCGGGATATCCAAAAATGTGGGCGGCGTCGGGATTGAGTTACACCGCGATGCTCGATCGCTTAATTGAACTAGCCTTGGCAAAGCATCAGGAAAAGTCGCTCAACAAGACAACGCGTAAGTGACCTGAACAGGTCATCCCTTCGGCGCGCGATACGCTTTCCTCGTTCTCACCAGCAGCTCAGGCCGCGAAACTTTCACTTCAAGCTTACGCCATTTGCCATCACGCGTTTGATTGAGTGGTCTATAAGCAATGGTGTACTGGTGGCCTAACTCGTCTGCAATATTGGCGAAGGCATCACGCAGCGCAGGACCTCCCGGCGTACCGACAAACCTGCCACCGCTCTTCTCAGCGAAACTTCTCAATATTGCTGCGCTCTGCGCATTCTTGGATCCGCTTCCGGCAGCAGACATATCGACCGCATAAATGGTGGCGCCAATGCCGAGCGCGCTTTCTACTGCTTTGTCAGAAGTTGCCTTACTAAACGTGTCCATACCGTCGGATAGAATCACAATTGCCTTGCGCATTTCCGGACGGTCACCGAGCGCCTTTGCTGCGTCGACGATTGCATCATTCAGCCGCGTCATACCATTCGCGTGCAGGCCAAACGCCATCGGCGCAAGGTCGCGTCCAGGAGAAAAATCCTGCACGCGCTCAACCTTCGAATTAAAGTTGTAAACCGCGGCCACGTCTTCGTCACGTAACCTGTCAAGGAAACGAATGGCAGCAGAGCGCGCCAGTGAAAGACGAACCTCCATACTGCTCGAAGTATCAAGCAACACCACAGAGGCAAATGGCGCTTCGTGAATACTGAAACTCGAGATGAGTTGTGCGGGTATCTCTTTGCCGTCTTCAAAAATCTTGAAATCTAAAAGTCGAAGACCGGGAACGT
>JBDUCB010000297.1:0-6119 GCA_040003695.1 bacterium | reverse complement strand
CGCGAGTTCTGGTGCCACCGTAAACCAGCGATTACGCCAACAGGCAGGTCGGGCACAGGTTTCTCTTTGCGCGTTTTGGTATCCAGCAGGTGCAGGCGCCCGACGCCGTCTTCGTTGGTCACAAAGGCAATGGTATGGCCATCTTTTGAAAGCGCAAACTCGTCAACGTCCCAGTTTATTTGGCCGGTTAAGTAAGTGTATTCCTTTGTTTGTAAGTCGATGTAAGCGAGCCGCTGAAATTCAGAATCCTTATCACTGGTGGCATAAATTCCGCGGCCATCTTTGCTGAACACCGCGCTGCCGTAGGCAATCTTAGTCGTTCCACCCCTGGGCGTGAACAGAGTTTTCTCGCCGGTCGCCACGTCCAGGATCCACAAGTAACTTTCGTTGGCGGAAACATATTCCAAAAGCACCGCCTTCTTGTCATCAGGGGACCAGTCGCCAACATTCCAACCTCCGCTCTCAAGCAGAAGCAGCATTCGATCGCTCTTTGGATCGAGCGGATTAATAATGTACTGGTCCGAGTCGCGTCCATTGCGCCGGGTGGAGCTATAGATAAATCGATCGCCCGCGTTTGACCAGGCGCCGCCGGTATTGCGTGACTTTCCATCCGTAAGTAGGGTTACCGCGCCATCTTTCAAATCAAAGCGATAGAGTTGGAAAAACTCGTTGCCGCCAACGTCTCGATTGAAAATGAAATAGTCTCCCGTGGTTGGTTGATAAGAAGCGCCCCCAGCTCTTTCAGGGAAGAAAGTTATTTGACGACGATCACCGCCAGGAAACTTGACGAGGTGAATTTGATTCGTGTCGCCAAAGCGCGTGCTGATGAGCATTTCACGTCGCGTTGGATGCCAGCTCGAAAGGCTGGCAGCGCGGAATTCGGTGTAGCGCCGGACATCGTCCGCCAGCGATGCGGGTATTGGCGTGATGCCTTCCGCGACGAGGTTATCAGCCGGAACCAGGACGCTCGTTTGTGCCCACACACCTCCGGTGAGAACGGCGGCACTGAAGAGAACAACAAGCGCAAACCGAATCGATCGTTTCATCGCGAAGCTCCTCATTAGTCTGGAATAAGCTGGCAAGATTTCGGGTAAGGCGTACTATAGCGGAAATTTTTAAGACCGATAAGTTGCAACTGGAGTATTGTCCGCTTTGCCCACTGTGATAAAACCTGCGTCGCGTGAAAGTCGTGGTCGCCTGCTGCGCGTGCTCGGGGTTGGTTTTGGCCTTGCAGTTATCATTGGCAACACCATCGGCTCGGGTATATTTCGTACGCAGGGACAGATTGCCGCGCACTTACCAAACGTTTGGCTGTTTTTGTCCGTTTGGGTAATCGGTGGAATGTATGCGCTGTTGGGAGCCGTCCAAATTGCCGAACTGGGAACGATGCTTCCACGCTCGGGCGGCCAATATGTCTTCGCTCGTCATGCTTTAGGTGAATACGCCGGCTTCATTGTCGGTTGGAGCGACTGGATTTCTACGTGTGGCAGCACGGCGGCAGTGGCAATTGTGATAGGTGAATTTTCCGGCGCGCTGTTTCCAATTTTTCGCGGCATGGAGATTCCGCTGGGCGTCACGATCACTGTTCTATTCGCTGCACTGCAGTGGCGTGGGATCGCCTGGGGAAGCAGTTCACAAAATATCACCAGCTTACTCAAGGCGCTTGCCTTCGTTGCCCTGATCGTGGCGTGCTTTATTTTTGGTAAAGGAGCCGCAAACTCAACTTCGACCACGCCGATTCCAGCAGGCTTCGCGCTTATGGGCGCCTTCGTGATTTCTCTTCAGGCAGTCATCTTCACGTACGACGGATGGACGGGCGTGGTCTATTTCTCAGAAGAAGTCGAGCGGCCCGGAAAAAACATCCCGCGCTCGTTGTTTGTTGGCGTTCTCTCAATTATTGTCATTTATTTGTTAGTAAACATTGCGCTGCTTTACGTATTGCCCATTGCGAAGATCGCCAGTCAGGACTTTGCCGTGGGCGTGGCGGCAAATGAGCTCTTTGGCAAACACGGTGACGCCGTCTTTCGCTCGCTAACAATTCTATCAATGCTAAGCGCGGTGAATGCTTACCATCTGATGGCGAGCCGCGTTTTGTTTGCCATGAGCCGCGATGGCTTGTTTACAAAGAAAGCGGCCGCGGTTAACAAAGGCGGCACGCCGGCGTTTGCGTTGTTTGTGAGTGTATTGGTGGCGGTCCTGTTCATAGTTTTTGGCCAAACATTTGAACGGGTGCTCGCGGTTTTGGCTTTCTTCTTCGTCGCAAACTACACCCTCTCGTTTATTTCTGTCTTTGTGCTACGACGCCGCGAGCCCAACAAGGAACGTCCCTATCGAGCGTGGGGCTATCCATGGACGACGGCCGCGGCACTAGTGGGCTCGATATTGTTTCTCGTTGGTGCCATTCTTAGCGACACTCGCATCAGCCTCTACGCGCTACTACTGCTCGCCGTGAGTTACCCCGTATTTCGATTCTTAAAGCGGTTGGGATGAGCAGATAGAAACGGTCCATTGCAAACTCGCAATTTAGTTTTGTAAGTGAAACGCGCAACATAATAGTTCAGGAGGCGGCGGATAAACCGTATAACTCTCCCTTTGGGATAGGAAAAGGGAGAGGGCTTGAGTGCGCGCAAGCCCTTCCCCGTTTTCCCCTTCCCAAAAGGGCAGGGGATTTAGCCAGCCAAATTTTTTCAGATATCGGGCTATTCCCAAATTATTTCAACAACAGTCTGTTGCACTTCCCTGTTGAAGTAGCAGCTAACAGTTTGCATTACGCAAAAGAAACAATTTGACTTCCGCATCAAATTAACTTAGAAGGCTTCCTGTTTTGAATATGTCTGTGGAGGACGAGCCGCAATGAAAAGAAGTTTTTTGATTGCCTTATTTATTTTGATGATGAGTTGTATGCAGGCGGTGTATGGGCAAAACGACGCGTCGCGGATTCGCACCAGAGATTCACTCGCGGCGTTGCTGGATAAGGCGGGACCCGGAATTAACGTCGCTTTTCACCAAAGCACAAAGCAGCCTTTCAACTACGTTGGCGTGCTAAAGCAGGGGTTGGTCAACTCCGAGAGTCTCGAAATAGTGATCAGCGTCACCTCAAACGAGACTATCGGTTTCCGCATTTATCCCCACTACAAAAATGGTTACATCAACATTGATAACTTAAAAAACGGTCCAGGCGTCATGCGCCAGTTGCTGCGACTCAGCGACCGCGCTTTTCTTTTTTGGGGGGCCGATGAATCAGGGGATATTTTTACTGGCTACACTTTCACGTTGGAATCGGGCTTTCCTGAAGAAGCCATTAGGATCGTCTTGCGCAGCATAGTGAACAGCGACAAGTTTGTCGGGGAAATGCGCCCGAACATCGATGGCACATCCGCGCCTCTAAGGTGACCAGATAAATCAAAATTAAAAGGGCACTCAACCTGAGCGCCCTTTCCTCTTGCCCGTCGAGATCGGAGCCTACTTCGGCGCGTTCTTCGCGTCCCATTCAGCCCGAGTCAAAACCTTCACCGTTTCCAAATGCTTGCGGGTCAACTCAACATTTATCCCGGCGATTTCCTTAGTCAACCACGCGTCGAAATCTTTTTCGACGTCGCCGAGTTCATGCGCCAGAACTTCAGTCCGCGCGATCTGCGTCGCTGAAGGCCGACCTTCGTAGCCGTTAACGTTGCCGTAGAGATCCGCCAGATTCTCACGCAGGCGCTCTTCGCCGGTAATGGCGCCGCCTTCCTTCGTAGCCACGATCTTCTTGCGCAGCTCATCTACGGCGGCCGAGGCAGCCTTCAATTTAGCAACTAACGGATCGCCAGCGGGCAGTTTGGCCGCCCGGTCGTCAAGGGCAAGACGCACATTGTTAATACGCTCGACCGAATAAGTCATGTTGCCAAGCAAGCCGTAGAGCTTCATCGCCAGATCAAACTGCGCACGTCGATCTTCAGGCGGATACTTTGCGCGTGGATCAGGGACAACCTGCAACTCCGTAGTATAAATCTGCTTGTCTTTGGTCATCCTCACCGTATACGTACCAGGCAACAGACGCGGGCCCACGGCAGCGCCAAAGGCCGCACTTGCTGCGCGCGGAACTTGTGGCGCTTTAAGTCGCATGGCCCAGGTGGCGCGATTCAATCCGCGACGTTTGCTGCTCGGAATCGTGCCAACCACTTTGCCGGTGGAGTCGAGCACTTCGATTTTCAAATCGCCAAAAATGTGGCGCTTCTTCTGGTAGTAAACAAACACTGCTTCGTCTGTGGGATTGGGACCAACAAAAGCAGCATCGCCATTGGCCCAACCCCCGCTCGCTTGAATCTTTTGCACACTCGGCTCTGCCTGAAGGAAAACAGCTTCCTTCGGCAACGTGTCGGAAGTGAGTGCGCGTAAGGGCGTTATGTCATCAACGATCCAAATACCACGACCATGCGTTGCGATCACTAGCGCGTGATCTCGCGGATGGATTGCCAGATCGCGCACTGCCACGTTTGGCAGATCGCCGCCTTTGTATTGCGCCCACTGCTTTCCGCCGTCCAGCGAAACCCACAAGCCCATTTCCGTACCAACGAAAAGCAAATCTTTGTTAACTAAATCCTCTTTTACTACGTGCGCATAGCCGCGCACTGGAGCGGCTTCAGTCACAACCGGCGACCAGGTTTTTCCAAAGTCGGTGGTCTTGTAAACGAATGGCTGCATATTCCCGAACGTGTGCGCATCGAATGTGGCATATGCAGTTCCGGAATCGAAGTGGCTCGCTTCAACCGATGAGACCCAGGCGCTCTTGGGCAGGCCCTGAATATTTCCGACCACATTAGTCCAGGTCTTGCCGCCGTCGCGCGTGATTTGCACGTTGCCGTCATCCGTTCCCACCCAAATCAGGTTAGGGTCTTTCGGCGATTCCGCAATCGCATAAATCGTGGTGTGCATTTCCGCCGCGGAGTTATCAACGGTTACACCGCCCGACTGTTCCTGCTTCTGCTTTTCCGGATCGTTAGTTGTGAGATCGGGCGAGATGCGTTCCCACGTTTGGCCGTGATCGCGCGAACGGAAAAGAAATTGCGCGCCAATGTAAATCGTGCCATCGCCGCTTGGGCTAAGATGAATTGGCGTGTTCCAGTTGTAGCGCAGTTTTCCTTCTTTATAGAGTGGCAATGGTTTGATGTTGCGCGACTCGTGCGTCTTGCGGTTAATGCGCGAAATCTCCCCGCCCTGATATTCAGCGTAGAGGTAGTTAGGATCGGAAGGATCCGCGAACATCCAAAAGCCATCGCCGCCGTACATGTTTTCCCAGCGGCTGCTGGTGATGCCGCCCGGATATTCAGAGTCCCCCACCCACGAGCTGTTGTCCTGCAAGCCTCCATAGACGTGATAAGGCAAGTCCGTATCAACACTAACGTGATAGAACTGCGAAACTGGGAGGTTGTCGGCTTTCCACCAGCGATTGGCTCCGTCGTACGAATACCAAAGGCCGCCATCGTCACCAGTGATCAAATGATCGGGGTTATTAGGATCGATCCAAACATCGTGAAAATCACCATGCGCGCCCCCACTGATGTTGCTAAAGCTCTTGCCACCGTCACTGCTGGCAATGAGTGGTCCATCAGTTTTGTAAATCTTATTTTCATCTTTCGGATCGACTATCAGGTTTGCAAAATAGAATGGCCGCCAAACCATGTAGGCGCTGCGATCAAGCGCCGCCCAGGTTGCGCCGCTGTCATCTGATCGATATAAGCCGCCTTTTGGTGCTTCGGCTTCAATAAAGGCATAAACAACATTCGGCTTTCCAGGAGCCACTGTGACTGCAATTCGTCCCCAGGGTTTCGCGGGCAAGCCTTTGGCAGAGTTCGAGTCGAGCTCAGTCCAGGTCGCGCCACCGTCGGTGCTCATAAACAAGCCGCTCCCGCTCGGCGCGGCCGGTCCGTCTCCGCCCGAACGAAATGTCCAACCTTTACGCCTAAAGTCCCACATGCCTGCGTAAATCGTCTGCGGGTTTTGCTTATTCATCGACATCATCGAACAACCGGTTGACGCATTTGCGCCTTTGAGAATCTTTGTCCATGTTTTCCCGCCGTCAGTAGTTTTGTAGACGCCGCGATCGTCGCTGTCGCTCCACAACTTGCCGGGCGTGC
>JBDUCB010000216.1:0-1849 GCA_040003695.1 bacterium | reverse complement strand
CCGTTGAACTTACGTTACGAAACCGTTGCAAAGAAATTGCTTTACACCCTTAAGCGCCAGTGCTATGTTCCGCCAACCCTGACGCTAAACCGTTGACTGGCAACGGATTGAACATCGTTTCGGCGCAGCCTATTGGGGTGAACGCAGCGAAAACACCAGCTATCTTGTGGATCGGTCTTTCGGCCGAGTTAAGCAGGCCCTTAAAAAGTATGACAATTCAGTTTGGAACCTCCGGATGGCGAGCTGTAATTGCCGACGAATTCACGTTCGCAGGTGTGCGATCCGTTACGGGAGCGATTTGCTCCCACTTCGGTTCCAAAAAGCCTACCAACGATCTGATGGTTGTTGGTTATGACACGCGTTTCCTTGGTGAACAATTTGCGCGCGAATGCGCCGACGTGGTTTCGGCGAACGATTTTACAGCGCTACTTTGCGACGGTCCGGTACCGACGCCGACTCTTTCCCACGCTATTCGTATGCGCAAAGCCGTTTGCGGAATCAATTTCACAGCATCGCACAATCCGCCTGAATACAACGGCATGAAGCTCTCCACCGCCGACGGCGCGCCTGCTCTTCCGGAGATCACTCGCAACGTAGAGCAATTGATCAAAGGCACGACGCCGGCAGCGATCAGCACGCAACCTAATAAGCCGGCTTTGCAAACTTTTTCCGCGCGCCCGGATTACCTGGCGGATCTAAGCACGAAAATTAGGTTTGACGAGATTAAGCGGGCAGGTGGCCGATACGCATACGATCCAATCTGGGGAACAGGCCGCGGCTATCTTGATGAAGCGCTACGAATGCATGGCCTTGAGGTTGAGACGATTCACGATTGGCGCGACGTACTTTTTGGAGGCCGAGCCCCCGAGCCGGATGAAAGTCATCTGACGGAATTACGCGAACTTGTTTTGTCCAAGAAATGCGTGCTCGGCCTGGCAACAGACGGCGACGCCGATCGTTTCGGCGTCATTGATGCAAACGGTTCTTTCATTACCCCCAATCAATTGATTGCTCTTCTCTTCGATTATTTAGTGGAGTCAAGACAATGGAGTGGGGGCGCTGCCCGCTCGGTTGCAACTTCGCATCTGGTCGATCGCGTCGCGGCAGCGCGTGGTTTACCACTCTACGAAACACCTGTCGGTTTCAAATACATCGGAGAATTGATCAATGAAGAAAAGATTGTCATCGGCGGTGAAGAGTCGGCGGGACTATCGATCAAAGGTCACTATCCGGAGAAAGATGGCATCCTTGCGTGTTTGCTCGCAGCGGAGGCAGTTGCGGCGCGCGGCACGAGCTTAACTGAGCAGTTGAATGATTTATACGCTCGGGTCGGCAAGCTTGAATCCGGTCGCACAGGGATTCGCCTGACACCGGAAATAATGAAAACGCTCCCCGACAAACTCAAACAAGATCCGAAGGAGATTGGCGGCCGGCGGGTGGAGCGCACTAACCGGCTTGATGGGGTGAAGTTCATATTTGGCGATGGTTCCTGGCTTTTGATGCGCCCGTCGGGAACCGAACCGGTAGTTCGTATTTACGCGGAATCAGAATCAGCAAAAGACGTGGAGGTGCTCCTTGAGCAGGGTCATAGATACTTACTGGGTGGATGAACGGATTCGAGCGCAGCGTGTTGCGCCTCGAGTAGCTTCTCCGTTGGCATCAGTCAAAGAGATTTCTCTGGACATTATTGGCACCCGCGCCGAAGTTCGTCGTCGTGGTGGCTTAATACCAGCCTGGGTAATTTTTGGCATGATTATCCTGGGAACGTTTGCGATCTGTGTCGCGGTGACGATGAGGACGCGAACAAAAATGTCTTTGGCTTCGGATCAATACGTTCGCATGCAAACGG
>JBDUCB010000112.1:0-1850 GCA_040003695.1 bacterium | reverse complement strand
ATAAACTTGCGAATCTCTTCTATCGACATTTGCGCGGCGATCAAGTCGGCCTTATTAGGCGTGTCGATGCCGTAGTAACACGGACTAATCGTCGGCGGACAACTGATGCGCATGTGAACTTCGCTCGCCCCTGCTTCGCGCACCATTCGCACAATTTTTTTGGAAGTGGTGCCGCGCACAATTGAATCATCGATTAGTACAACACGCTTGCCTGCAATCAACTCGCGCACGGGATTTAACTTTATGCGCACGCCAAAGGAACGAATCGATTGACGCGGCTCAATGAAAGTGCGGCCAACGTAATGATTTCTTACCAAACCAAAACGAAAGCTGACGCCGCTCTGCGCCGAGTAACCAATCGCAGCGACTGTTCCGGAATCCGGTACTGGCACCACCACATCGGCGTCGGCGGGTTGTTCGATGGCCAGTCGTGCGCCCATTCGATGACGCGACTCATTCACCGAATGACCATAGATTAGCGAATCAGGCCGCGCGAAGTAGACGTGTTCAAACAGACACATTGAAGGTTTCTGTTCAGGCAACGGATGCGATGAGCGCAAGCCATTCTGACTAATGACCAGCATTTCGCCTGGTTCAACATCGCGAACATACTGCGCGTCGATCAAATCAAAAGCGCAGGTTTCGGAAGCAACCACCCAAGCGTCTCCCAAACGTCCCAGCGCTAACGGGCGAAAACCGCGCGCATCGCGAATCGCGATCAGCTCCGAAGGTGTCAGAAACAACATCGAAAACGCGCCTTCTGTTTCGCGCAAAACTTCGGGAATCGCCTCGCGTACGGACGATGCTTTTGATCGGGCAACGCCATGCAGAATTACTTCAGTGTCAGAAGTCGCCGAAAAGATCGCGCCTTCACGTTCGAGTTTGCGCCGCTCCTCGCGCGCGAAGGGCAAGTTGCCGTTATGGCAGACCGCAATTTGACCATGCTGGCACGTCACCAAGAATGGTTGCGCTTCGCGGATCGACACTTCGCCGGCAGTCGAATAACGCACGTGCCCAATGGCGCTTGCGCCGGGCAAACGATCGAGCGTTGACTGATCAAAAGCATCAGCAACGTGGCCCATGGCGCGCTCGAGCCGCAGCTCGGTTCCGTTAGACGCCGTGATGCCGCACGATTCCTGACCGCGATGTTGCAGCGCGTATAGACCCAGATAAGTAAGTCGAGCGGCATCGGGGTGTCCGTAGATTCCGAATACGCCGCACTCGTCTCTGAATTTGTCGCTCTTCATTTCAGATTGCACTCGGTACCGAGCCCTCTATATGAAAGTCACAAGCTAGAGGAATTTCTTTTACATAAGCGAGCTTACTTCGCATCAACAAACGTTTCAACTCGCGCCTGCTGTCCGCTGGATACACAAAACATTCTCGGTTGGGTATCATAAGTTCGGCATTACTTGAAAAGCGGCGGTCATAAGACGCGCGGCAATCATATTGCGGAACCCAGGAACCGGGTTTTATGAAACATGGTTTTTTGATTCTTTTGTTGGCTGCGTTCGTCGCTGGTTATCCAGGTTTCCGCGCCGCAACATCCCCAAGCAGCACTCCCGGTAACTTGCCGGCGGCAGATGCCGCACAACTCTATGAAAAGCAGTGTGCCTCATGTCATGGCAAAGACGGTCGCGCCAAAACGATTAAAGGCAAACTAAAACACGCGCGAAACCTGACCGATGGTGAGTGGCAGGAAAAAGTCAGCGACGAGCGCATTTTCAATTCCATAATGAACGGCAAAGGGAAGATGCCTGCGTACAGCAAGAAACTTTCCCAGCAGGAAATCGAATCGCTCGTCACTTACGTTCGCACCTTGAAAAAATAGCCAATAACATTTGCCCATT
>JBDUCB010000398.1:0-6135 GCA_040003695.1 bacterium | reverse complement strand
CTCGGCGGAAAGCGGCGTAGTGCGCACCGACGATCTTGACCTCGTTCCCGAGACGACTGGTTTTGTGCGCCGCGCGCTTCATTATTACGTGCCTTGCGTCGTTCGCGGTCGCATGGTCGCAGTAATCGGTCTGGGCCGTTCGGCCGATGGCGCGCTGCTGTCATCGGAAGACGTGGATATTTTGTTGACCGTATCCGGTTACGTAGCAGTTGCGATTGAAAACAGTTTGCTCTATCAGGAACAACAAGAGCGCGCTGCCGAGCTGAAACTACTAAAAGAGTTTAACGAGTCGATCATCGAATCGATCAATGTCGGCTTGTTGGCTGTTGATCTTGACGGCCGGGTTACCCGCCTCAACTCCGCCTTGGAAGAAATCCTGGACGTAACGCGTTCTGAAGCAGTTGGCAAACGAGTTGAGGAACTATTCTCGGAAGATTTCGCCGACACGCTCCGCCAGGTGCTCGGCAACGATCGCTGGCAGCTGCGCGAGACAAGAAATATTTACAAGATACACACGGCCACGTTCGCCGGCCGCGGACTGGTACTAAACATTGCTATCGCGCCGCTACAGGATTCTCTGGAACAGACCGGTGCGCTGGTCGTGCTTGAAGACGTAACGTCGCGCGTCAGGCTTGAGGAACAATTGCAACAGCGCGAGAAACTCTCGTCGATTGGTTTGCTGGCTGCCGGAGTGGCGCACGAAGTAAACACGCCGCTGACAGGCGTGTCGTCTTACACGCAAATGCTTTTGGGAATGCTCAATGAAACTGATCCCAAGCATGCGTTGTTACTGAAAGTGCGGAGCCAGGCTGAGCGCGCCACGAATATCGTTAACAACCTGCTGAACTTTTCGCGCACCGGCAGCGCAACGGAATTCAGTGAGATCGATATTAGCCGCGTGCTTGATGACACGCTGCAACTGCTTGAACCGCAGTTGCGTGGTAATCAAATAGAGATCGTTCGTGATTACAACGCAGACGCGCCGCGCATAGTTGGCAATGGTGGCCAGCTTCAGCAGGTATTCACCAATCTGCTGTTGAATGCGCGTGATGCAATACCAGTCGGCGGTTCTATTAAGATTGCGACCATTCCTTCTGAAGATCATTCGCTGATCGTGGAAGTGTCCGATACGGGTTTGGGAATCGCTCCGGAAAATGTCGCTAAGATTTACGACCCGTTTTACACCACGAAAGGTGTCGGGCGCGGCACCGGCCTCGGGCTCGCCGTTTCGTATGGCATCGTGCAGGAGCATTCGGGTCACATCAGCGTGGAAAGCACGCCCGGTTGCGGCACCACCTTCCGCATCACGCTGCCCACGGCGCATGCACGCGCTCGGTTGCAACCGGTCGGCGATCCAACGAATATCGATTCTGAGATCTCAGATTTGAGATCTGAGACGCTGCAATCAACATAAATCTCAATTCTCAGATTTCAGATCTCATATCTCAGATCAGAAACCGAAGGACCAGCAAGAGCACTGCGCCGCGATTTTGCTCTTGCCTTTTTTTTTGTCCCAATCTCCCCTAAACTGACTGCTCCAAACTGAGGACCATTAACTTTGGCGCTTAAGACGGAAAGACGCATCGCGAAAAAAGGATCTGTGCTCATCGTTGACGATGAAGAGATCATGCGCGAAGTGTTGGACACGCTGCTCTCGTCCGAAGGTTATCGCGTCGATCTTGCGAAGACGGGTGAGGAAGGACTCGAAGCGTACGGCCGGCGCGCCTACGATGTCGTGTTGCTGGATGTGTCCATGCCGGGGATTGGTGGTCTGCGCGCGCTCGAAGAGTTTTTGAAAATAGATTCAGATGCTGTGGTCGTTATGATCACGGCCTACGCCACGTTTGATACTGCGATCGCTGCGTGGGAACACGGCGCCTTTGGCTGTATCCGAAAGCCTTTTCAAAACGAACAAATCACCGCCACCGTAGGCGCCGGCATTAAACGTCGTCGCAAAGAAGAAGAGCGACGCACGCTGCGGCGCGCGATGAGCCGGGCCGTCGATCGCGGCGGGATTGTCGGCCGCTCAGACATCATGCAGGAGGTTTTTCGCCTGGTAGAGCAGGTGGCTCCGGCGCGTTCGACTGTTTTGATCACTGGCGAAAGTGGCACCGGAAAAGAATTGATTGCGAAGGCGATTCATGAGTCGAGCATGCGCGCGGGTAAACCGTTTGTCACGGTGAATAGCTCGAACATTCCTTCGGAATTGCTCGAGTCGGAACTCTTTGGTCACACGCGCGGCGCTTTTACCGGCGCGGTGGCAGCGAAAAAAGGTCTGTTTGAAGTTGCGGATGGCGGCTCAATTTTTCTGGACGAGATTGGTGACATTCCTCCTGAAACCCAGGTGCGCCTGCTGCGCGTGATCCAGGAGCGTGAGTTCACACCGCTGGGCGACACAACGCCGCGCCGTGTAGATGTGCGCATCATTGCGGCCACTAACATTGATTTGAAAGAAGCGGTCAAGCAAGGGGCCTTTCGCGAGGATTTGTATTACCGCCTGGCCGTCGTGCCTATCGAGCTGCCGCCATTACGCGACCGGCGGGAAGACATCTTGCCGCTGGCGCAGCACTTCATCGAAAAATACAACGAAGAGAATGCGCGGAAAGTGTCGCAACAGATTGCACCCGAAGTGCTGGCCCTGTTGGAAGCCTATTCCTGGCCCGGCAACGTGCGCGAGCTTGAGAATGCGATTGAGCGTGCGGTAGTGATTGCACCCGCAGATGAAGTTACGCGCGAATGTTTGCGACCGGAAATCAGCGACCCGCAATCGGTGGCGGCTGCCTCGGAAGAGGGCGCTAGTCTCGCGGCCGTACACGACCTGGGAGGTGGCATCAACTTTTACGATCAGGTTCGCAGGTTTGAAATTGATCTTATTCGTCGCGCGCTAGAGCAAACTGGTGGTCATCAATCGCGTGCCGCGCGTTTGCTGGGAATGAATGCGACTACGCTCAACTCGAAAATCAAGACCTACAGGATTAGCCTGCGGCCGTAGTACCTGGGCTAAAGCGGGGCACCGGAGGTCGTGCCCCGCCCGAGCATCAATTTGCGTTTGTAGTCTAGGGTTTTTTGGCGGCCGGTTTGCGTTTTGGGGTTTTTAGTTCTACGAGGATAACCTCCATATCACTGTCAGTGATATTTTCCGGAAGGTGTGTGGTTGCTGGCGTGAAGAGTGCAGTACCCGCCTTCGTATCCCTCTCTTCGGTTTTCCCTCCAGGGTAAGTAAACTTAACCCGACCGTCTGTCTGGAAAATCGCAACGAGGTCTGGATGGCTGTGCATCACTGACTTTTCATGTGGGCCATATTTTGCTCGTACTATGCGCACGCGCGAGTTTTCAAATTCAACTTTGTAATGCTGTGAATCTACTTTGGTGGCATCCTGAGCAAAGGCGGAAGAAGCTGCCAACAACACGGTAAGAAGCGAAAGCAACAGGCAATGACGCATGGGGAAGTCTCCTTTATTTCGGTTTGGAAGTTATAGAGCCGTGCGAGGGCAGCGTATTCTTATTGGGTCAAAGCCACCAAGTCAATAGTTATTGAGCTCGGAGGACGATATATCTTAAACCACAGACGTCAAGTCGAGTTTGCCGCGTTAACCTCAGAGGCAGCCATGTGCACTCGTTGTCCCGCCATGTGTGACCGGTCGGCGGTGCTCAGTGAACTCAATGGCTCGCTCGCCGCGCGGATAATGTTCGTCGGCGAAGCCCCGGGGCGTAAAGGCGCCGATCAAACGCGCATGCCTTTCTCGGGAGATCAGTCTGGGAAGAACTTCGATCGCTTTCTCGCGTCGATCGGTTTAAGCCGCAGCGACATTTTCATTACTAGCGCGGCGTTGTGCAATCCGCGCAGTGAGTCTGGTGCAAACCGTAGGCCCAGCAGGACGGAGTTGAAAAACTGCGCAGAGTTTTTGCGGCGCACGTTTGAATTAATCGAACCCGCTGTGGTGATAACGCTTGGTTACGTTGCGCTTGAAGCGATCAGAACGATTCAACCGCACGATCTGATTTTGAAAGAGTCGGCGGCGAAGATACATGAATGGAATGGCCGAGTGCTGGTGCCGATTTATCATCCCAGCCCGCAAGTGCTGGCGTCCCACCGGCGTGAAGCGGAACAGTTGCGAGATTACAAAGTGGTGCAGCGTGCTATTAAATCTTTGGGACGTTAGATGCGGCACTTGTGCCGCGCGATCAATGGGCGGACAAGTCCGCCATTTAAAGGACAGGTTTTTCGTTCCATGACCGAAGCAGCCACATCAATCACCCTGCGAAAATCTCCGCTCGATAGCGCTCACGTAACCGCGGGTGCCACCATGGTCGAGCGAGATGGTTGGAGCATTCCCGCCAATTACGGCGACGTAGCAAAGGAGTATGTTGCGGTGTGCGACGGGGCCGGGCTGATTGATCTGTCTCCGCGCGGCCGACTGCTTGTTAACGGGTCGGAAGCCATTTCATTTCTCAATGGTCTAATCACGAACGACATGAAGACGCTTGGGCCGAATACCTGGATGCCGGCGGCGTTTCCGAATGTGCAGGGAAGACTGATTGCCAGCGTGCGCGTCATTCGCTTAAAGGACGAAGGGACAGGCAAGACTGCCTGTCCTACTTTTTTGATCGATACTGAGGCGGTGACGCACGATCGCGTACTGAAAACTATCGAACGCTTCACGTTGGCGGGTGACTTTCGCGTCAACGATATAACGAGTGAGACTGCAATGTTGTCGGTGCAGGGCAAAAAGGCCGCGACTATTATCAGTTCAGTTCTGGGTGATGAAGCTACTAATTTAACAAGCAATGCCGTACGGCAGACAGGCGGGCAACAAGGCGCGGTTGCGGAAGTTACAATCTTTCACGCTGCACAGACCGGGGAAGATGGGTTTGATCTGATTATCGGTAATGATCACGCCACAGCTTTGTGGAACGCCCTGCAGAATGCGGGCGCGCAGCCAGTTGGTTACGACGCGCTCGAGGTGCTGCGCATTGAGGCAGGCGTGCCGCGCTTCGGCGTCGATATGGATGAGGCGAATATCGTCACTGAAACGAATCTTGATGACGCAGTGAGTTATACCAAAGGTTGCTACATAGGCCAGGAGATCATTGCCCGCATCAAATATCGCGGGCACGTCGCGAAGAAGTTATCGGGATTGATTTTCGAGGGCATGGTCGGGATAAAAACAGGCGCCTTGATCAAATCCATTGACGACAAAGAAATTGGACGGATAACTTCGGTGACTCATTCTCCCAAATTAAATCAGAGCATTGCCCTCGGCTATTTGAAATACGATTACCTGGCAGTGGGCACGCGCGTGAAAGTTGTTACCGACGATCGCGTTGTCGCCGCCGAAGTCGTCGAGCTTCCGTTCTTGCGCCCGAACTAATTTGATCTGCGCGCATCCGCGTTCATCTGCGGACAATATTTTTTTGATGCTCATGTCTGACAACGACCAGCAAGCAGATCTCGATTACGAGCAAGCGCGACTTGCTTATTCCGTCATCCAATCATTGCTTGAACACACTCGCGTCGTCAGCGATCTGATCGCGCTGATGGCGCAGACGCTTGACGAAGATACGACAAAGGCGCTGACGCAAACTCCGGTCTGGACTGCTTATCTTGACAGCCGTCGTGCCATGGAGCGCACCCGCGCCGATGTCGAGAAGTTTGCAGAAGTCATGAAGCAGCTTAGCGAAGACTAAATAGGACAGGCATTCCTGCCTGTCCATGTGTGGCGAGGAGTGCTCATTCCCCGAGAATGGATGCTTAAAAGTGGACAGGCAAGAATGTCTGTCCTACGCCTGCACCACCATGATCACCTGACGCTCGCGGCCGCCGTCAAACTCACAAAGAAAGATTCCCTGCCAGCGTCCCAACAAGAGCTTGCCGTCTTTGAACGGAACCGTCACCGACGAACCCACTAGCGTGGCTTTGATGTGAGCGTCGGAATTCTCTTCACCGTGACGAAAGCCCATTCCGTGTTGCGGGACTAGGGTGTGAAGCAGGTGAAGCATATCGCGCGGCACATCCGGGTCGGCGTTCTCATTCACTGTCAGCCCGGCAGTTGTGTGTTGCACATAAAGTGTAACCACGCCTTCCTTCGCACCGGATTCTTTTAGTTTGCTTTGGACTTCGCCGGTGAATTCGAC
>JBDUCB010000166.1:0-1859 GCA_040003695.1 bacterium | reverse complement strand
GGTCCAACCGGCACCGGCAAGACGCTACTGGCACAAACGCTGGCGCGCATGCTGAGTGTTCCCTTCACCATTGTTGACGCTACCACATTGACTGAAGCCGGCTACGTCGGAGAAGACGTCGAAAACATCATCCTGAAACTCCTGCAAGCGGCAAATGGCGACGTTGAGCGCGCGCAGCAGGGCATCATCTATATCGACGAAGTCGACAAGATTTGCCGTAAAGATGAGAACCCATCGATTACGCGCGACGTCTCTGGAGAAGGAGTGCAGCAGGCGTTGTTGAAAATCCTTGAAGGAACAATTGCCAATGTTCCTCCCCAGGGTGGACGCAAACATCCTCATCAGGAGTTTTTCCCGATCGATACCGCCAACATTCTTTTCATCTGCGGTGGGGCTTTCGTAGGCCTCGAAAAAGTGATTGGGCGCCGGCTGCGCAACAAGTCGCTAGGTTTTCAGGCGGAAGTTAAAACCGGCAGTCATCGCCACGCAGAAGCGCTCGCCGCTGTCCAGCCGGAAGATCTGATTCGCTTTGGCTTGATTCCGGAGTTTGTTGGACGTTTACCCGTCTGCGGTGTGTTGCACGAACTCGATGAAGGCGCACTCATCAAGATTCTTACCGAACCAAAGAACGCGCTGGTCAAGCAGTATCAAAAGAAATTTGATTTCGACAACGTCAAGCTGAAGTTCACCGAAGACGCATTGAAAGCAGTTGCCAAACAGGCAGTCGAACGCAAAGTCGGCGCGCGCGGATTGATGATGATTCTCGAAGAGCTGCTTTTGGACGCAATGTACACCTTGCCGTCGCAAAAGCGCGTGAAAGAGTTTGTTATCACCAGCGAAATGGTGGAACGCCATCGCGCTGTGCCAGGCGAGGGTCTGGCAGGTATAGATGGCGCGGCGGCCTAAACGCCCCATCTTAAAGTCGGGTTAAGGCCCTTTGTGGCGGATACCCGGGAAATGCTTTACAATTAGACATCTTAATATAAGGGGCGAGACGGCAATTCAAGCGGCTCGCCTTTCTTGCAAGTATCCCCAGCTAGTTCGGTTCATTCGCAATTATGGAAGAATATTCAGATCGCAGTCCTGCAGACGTTGCCTGGTATCCGATGGTGCCGATTCGTGACGTTGTCATTTTCCCGTTTACAAAAGTTGCTTTTAAGATCGGACGTCCGGGGTCAGTACGGGCGCTGGAGCAAGCGCTTGCTGCCGACCGCACAATCTTTCTCGCTACTCAGCACGACGCCACTATCGACGAGCCGGCGCCGGATCAAATCTACGATGTCGGCACGCTCGGTCGCATCTTGCAATCACAAAAGCAGGATAACGGTCAGATCAAAGTTGTAGTTGAAGGCCGTGAACGCGCGACCACCGTACGCATTGAAAATACCGACGGTGCTTTTATGGCGTTGGTTAAGCGCGCGCCGGTAGTTAACGAAGACGGCACGCGGCTCGATGCGCTGGTACAGAAGATTGGTCAACTAGTTGAACAACACCTCCGTCTGGCGCCGGAAGCGCAAACCGACGCGTTGCAGACTGCGCTTCGCAATCAAAATCCATCGCATCTTGCTGACGCACTCGCTTCGCAGTTGAAGATTTCGGTCGAAGATAAGCAGGGGCTGTTGGAATTGTTTTCTTCCCAGGCCCGCTTGCAGCGTTTGATTGAACTGCTTGAGCTTGAAATCGAGAAACGCCAGCTCGACCGCACGATTCAGACGCGCGTGAAGCGCCAGATGGAGAAGGCGCAGAAAGAGTATTACCTCAACGAACAAATCAAAGCGATCCACAAAGAGCTCGGCCGCAAGGATGAAAAAGCCGAACTCGAAGATTTGAAGAAGAAGATCGAAGAAGTCGGCATGACT
>JBDUCB010000211.1:0-6231 GCA_040003695.1 bacterium | reverse complement strand
GGATCGGCGTGTTCTTGCCGTTGCGCTTGGTCATGGAAATCTGTTGCCGGTCCTGCTCGTCATAGCGAAAACGCACCAGCCGGCCTGATGCCGTTCTTGCCTGGCGCTCGCGCACCGCCCGGTTCGCCGCTTCATGAAGATAGGTGTCGAGTTGGCGATAAGTGCCAAAATATTTCCGCAAAACATTTTCTGCTTCCGCAACGCTCAAGCCTGTCATGATTGAGAATCGTTGCGCGCCAATGCCGTAGACCACGCCGAAATTCAAGCGCTTTGCAAAATCGCGCTGTTCCTTCGTCACCTGATCCAACGAAGCATTGAACACTTCGGCAGCTGTAACACGATGAAGATCCGCGCCGGAGTTGAAGGCATTGATGAAGCCTTGATCGCCGGAAAATTCCGCCAGGATGCGCAGCTCAATTTGCGAATAATCGGCAATGATCAGTTTTCTGCCGGCGGGATGACCGGAAAAGCAGCGCCGGTATTCAAACGCATGCGGCACCTGCTGAATATTTGGATTGGTGCATGAGAATCTTCCCGTCGGCGCGCCAATCTGTCGAAAGTCGGCGTGCAACCGACCCGTCGTCGGATTGATCAAGTCGATCATGTTCTGGCCGTAACTGGTCAACGCCTTTTGCACAGTGCGGTATTCCAACAACGTCGCGATCACCGGATACTCCACGGCCAGCGGCTGAAGTTTCCAATTCCGCGTTGAGTCGGGAACGGGTATGCCGAGCCGTTCCAGCGCCTGGGTCAACTGCTGATGCGAATCCAGATTGATGTCGTCACGCTGCGGCCCCCCGAAAAGTGATCCCTGCGACGACTCTTCAGCCAGAATATCTTGCAACTCTTCGGCTAGTTCCCCTCTTCTCTTTTCAACCGAAGACAACTGCTCGAGCCAGCGATCCTTGTGCATGTAGAAACCAGCCAGCTCGATATTGGCAACGGCCGTCACACATTCAAACTCAAGCTGTGCGCAGGCAATAAGCGAATCGCTGCGCAAACGCTCAACCAATTTTTCGCGCAACGGCAATAGTATTGCAGCGTCGCGCGCGGCGTATTCGAGCTGTGCTTCAGATAACTCAAAATTCCAGTTGCTGAGCCGCTCAGTTTTGTCTACCGCTTCATTCAGATAGCGCGAGGCGACGGTTTCCAAGCCGTGGCGCTCCTCAATATCCCCGGCGCCCACGATTTGGCTGGCGAGCAGCGTGTCAAACAGGCCACCCAGATCGACACCGAGATAATGCTTGATAAATTTCGCGTCAAACTTGGCGTTGTGCGCGATCTTTATTGGACGAGCCGCTTCCAGCAGCCGCTTCAGAGGATTGAGCCCTTCGTTGTTGAGCGAGCGACCACCATTCGCAAACGCATCAAGGTCGATGATCTCGACACCTGACGGCGTCGCTAGCTGAATCAAACGCAGGCGACCAACGTAGGGATCGAGTTCCGTGGTTTCAGTGTCGAGTCCAATCACCTGATGAGCTGACAAAGCTTCGACAGCCTTGCGCAGTTCTTCTGCATCCTTGATGACTCGATAACGAGTGCTCATGACGGTGGCTGAGGTATGGAAGATTAGACGATTTCCACCTCAGATATTCCCTCTTCTCGCATGGTGATGCAATTTAATGCTGCCGTTTCTCATTGGCACCGGGCTTCAGCCCGGTGTCCAGCGACAGCGTGCGAACGGAAACCGTTTAAACGGTTTTCGGTTGCGGCCGGGTTTCTCATTCACCGCGCTAAAGCGACGGTGCTAATGAAATGAGTTGCAAGACCCGGGGTCGCTACGATTATCTTTCCATTTTCTAGTTTACTGGCGGGGAGGGACTTCTGCGAAACGCAGGATGCGCTCGACGTATTTCGCGATCATGTCGGCTTCCAGATTCACTTCATCCCCTGGTTTGAGTTGGGAAAAGTTTGTCACTTCCCAGGTTTTCGGAATGATGGCGACCTCAAAATATTTATCAGTCAAAGCGGCGATAGTGAGACTAATGCCCTCCACCGCAACCGATCCTTTGAAAACGAGATAACGAGCGATTTCTGCTGGGTATTCGATGCGCACCGTCCACGAGCCTTCGTGATCAGCAACACTGATAAGCTTTCCGCGCGCATCGACGTGACCCTGAACGATGTGACCACCGAGTCGCGTTATAGGTGTAACCGCACGTTCAAGATTCACCGGCGCGTCGGTCCTCAGTCGTCCAAGCGTGGAACGTTCCAGAGTTTCGCGCGAAACATCCGCACCAAACGAATCCGGATGAATGTCGAGCGCGGTCAGACAAACGCCGTTAACAGCGATCGAATCGCCGTGCTTTGTATCTTGGGTGACAAGATGCGCGGCGATCGTAAGATAAGCATTCTCGCCACGCGGCTCGATGCTACGCACGCGGCCAAGTTCTTCGATGATGCCGGTGAACATTTGATCGATTGCTGATTGTTGATTGCTGATTGCTGATTCCGGATTAGCTCAGGGCACCAACCTTAGAATCAGGACGATTAGCATTATGAAGACGCCTATCAATGCAAACATCACAGGAAAAAGGGTCATCCACAAGGCCTCACGCTTGAATGAAAAGTTAGTGATCTTCATTAGTTGGCGGGGGCAAGTCCCCTTGACCTTGAGACTGGGCGATTTGCAATTCACCCTAACCTTGAAAGCCATCGATCCGAACAGAACAATTCATACGCGAGAGTCTCATGGTTGGGAAGGGGGCTTGCCCCCGCTCTTTTCCTGAATGGCACTCATCATCTTTTCGAAAACTTCATCAATTGATAAGCCGGTTGAATCGATAACAATCGCGTCGTCTGCAACTTTCAAGGGTGAATCCGTGCGCGTTTGATCGCGGCGATCTCTTTCCGTCATGTCCGCAAAAGTCTCCTCAAAGTTTGCGTTTGGATCCTGCGCTCGCTCTTCATTGAAACGCCTTTCCGCGCGTTCCTGTGGCACGGCAGTCAGGAAAAACTTTACGTCTGCATCGGGAAAAACCACGGTGCCAATGTCACGTCCATTCATGACCGCGCCGCGCCGGCCAAGTTCACGTTGCCGCTTTACCATTGCCCGACGCACCTGCGGAATAGTTGAGACGATCGATGACATTTCGGTCACGTCTTCGGTGCGGATCTCATCGGTTACGTCGCGGCCTTCCAGTATCACTTTCAGCGAATCGGGATCGCCGGCCAGGTCAATATCCACACGCGCGGCCAACGATCCTACGGCTAGGTCGTCATTAGAATTAGCGCTTGATTCCATTACGGCGAGTGCGACTGCGCGATACATCGAGCCGGTATCGATGTAGAGAAGATTCAGCTCTCGCGCCAACAGGCGGCCCAGCGTTGATTTCCCGGCGCCGGATGGTCCATCGATAGCCACAATTAGGTTGTTCTTCATCTTGTAGGGGCGCACCTATGTGTGCGCCCTCTGTCCGCGATTGGGCGGACACATAGGTCCGCCCCTACGAACCCAACCTAAGTCTCAAACAAAAGCTGCAAAGACTTCGTTCGACAGTAACGCTCCAGCGCGCGTTAGTTTCAATAAATCACCATCGAATTCAATCAAGCCCGCTTGTTGAAAGTTTTGCAGATCGTCAGCGTGTGCAGCGCGCAGATCGACACCAAACAATTCTTTGAATTCATCCGTCCTGACACCTGACATCATGCGCATGCCGAGAAAAACAGCCTCCGCGCGCCGGTCATCTTCAGTCAATCGGCGATCTTCTGTGATCGGAGATTCATTGCGTTCGACCAGTGCAACATACTTCCAGACGTCGCGTTCATTGGCCCAGCGCCGCGACTCGCCGTCAAAAGAATGTGCGGAGCAACCAAAGCCATAGTACGGCGCGCCAGTCCAGTACTTGGTGTTATGTCGCGACTTGAAGCCCGGCAAACACAGATTTGATATTTCATAATGCTCGTATCCTGCCTCGGTCGCGTGCTCCAACATCACCTGATACATTTCCGCCGCCAGATCTTCGTCGGGTGCCGGTTGCAAGCCCGTCCTTATGTGTCCGGCGAGTGGGGTTCCTTCGTGAACCTCCAGCAGGTAAAACGACAAGTGTTCCGGCCGCAAGGCGAAAGCTTGCTCAAGGTTGCGCGTCCAGCCGTCAAGCGTCTGTCCTGGAAGTCCGGCGATCAAATCGAAACTTACATTATCGAAACCGACAGCGCGCAAAAGCGAATATGTTCGCAGCGTATCTTCCGCAGTGTGTGAACGTCCTAATTTAGCCAGGGCATGGTCGTCAAAGGTCTGCGCGCCGAAGCTCGCGCGATTAATTCCCAGTTCTCTGAATCCGCTAAGAGTTTCCGCGGTAACCGTTCCCGGGTTCATCTCCAGTGTCACTTCTGCGTTTGGAGACACCTGAAAACGTTTTCTCACCGCGTGCAAAAGCGCTTCAAGTTGAACTGGTGATAACAACGAGGGGGTGCCGCCGCCGAAGTAGATCGTGTCGACAATCTCCGGCCGATCAACTTCCCGCCACGATTTAATTTCACTGATTACGCCCGCGACATATCGCTCTGCCAGTGCAGACTCATACAACCCGGTTGCAAAGTCGCAGTACGAACAGCGCGAACGACAAAACGGAACATGAATATAGATACCGGCTGGTTTCATTTTACGTATCCACAGATTACGCAGGTTACACAGATTTTTCCAATTCTTCGCTGTTGGGAGGTCTTTAGCTTAACCACTGCATTTAAAGTCTTGTTAGCTTTCTGGGCCGTCATAAAATCTGCGTAATCTTGTAATCTGCGGATTCTTACTTCGAAATACGCTTCAGGCTTCCTTCGCCGCTAATGGATTTGCTTGAGTTGCGAGCAACTCGTTCGGCCTCAGCAAAAACTCTTAGAAAGTTTTCACCCAGTATCTTGCGAATGTCTTTCTCGCTGTAACCGCGTATTAGGAGTTCATACGTGATGTTCGGCAGCATAGACACATCTTGAGCTCCTTCGGGCATATCCACCGCGCCATCAAAGTCGGCTCCGAGCCCCACGTGATCGATGCCCGCCACCTTCACGATGTGATCGATGTGATCGATTAGTTTGGAAATGGGCAAAGGCGGCAAAGCATTCGCAGCTTCCAATTTGTCGCCTTCTTCGGCCAGACGCTCGGGATCGTCCTTATACTTCTCATCAAGCGCGTCCTGTTGTGTTTTCAGGCGTTTGACACGCGCTTCGCCTTGCGGCCCAACAGTCGCCGCATCAACGAACAAGCTAAAGAAATTTACCTGAATCACGCCGCCATTTTTCGCAATGCGTCGTAAAAGATCGTCAGGAATATTTCGCGGCACATTGCTAAGCGCGCGTGCAGATGAATGCGAAGCGATAATAGGCGCCTTGGAAACGTCGAGTGCGTCGCTCATCGTTTTATCCGAAACATGGGAGACATCAACCAGCATCCCGAGCCGGTTCATTTCCCACACCACCTCTTTGCCAAACTCGGAAAGACCGTTGTGTTTCTTTTCTCCGCGCGCAGCGTCTGCCCAATCGTTGGTGTTGTTCCAGGTAAGTGTCATGTAGCGCACGCCGAGCCGGTGAAACTCACGCAACGCGGCGAGTGAATTCTCGATTGCATGTCCACCTTCAATGCCCATCAGCGCGGCCATCTTATGTTGTTTCTTGGCGCGGCGAATTTCGGCGGCCGAAGTGGCTAACATTAATTCGTTCGGATGGCGCTCGACGGCGCGATAAACCGAATCAATCATGTCGAGTGTGCGCCGCGCCGCGCCGCCATGCTCCACGTACCAGGGCCTAATATAAAGAGAAAAGACTTCCGCAGTTAAGCCGCCCTGCTTCATACGCTCGATACTAGTGCGATAAGGCACCGGCGGCGGGCCGCTGAGATCGTAATCATCATTGGTCATTGAGGTCGTTATGTCGTTGTGAGTATCGATAACGATCGCGCGCCGGTGAATCGCGAGCGCTTGCTGCCAGAGCTTTTCATCGCGGGGTTCGACGATAAGCGAAGACTTTGAAACGTCACCGCGCGTTGGCGGACTCTGTTTCTCATTGACTCCTCCAGCTCGCCCCATTAACAAAAAGGGGACGACGGCGACGCCAAGTAGACAGCAAACGAAGCGAAATATTCTCCGGAGATTCATGATGCACCTTTCAAGGAGTATTCGTGCGAGTCGCTATAATGGCAAGAGTGCAAACAGTAAACAAACTGCCTCAAGCTGCCGGTGGGGCGCAAGTGGGCGGTACAGAACCGCGAGCGGTAGCGAGCGGATGTTGGCACTCGCC
>JBDUCB010000361.1:0-6237 GCA_040003695.1 bacterium | reverse complement strand
TTCTCTCCCTCTTCGACGATTACGGCATATCTCATGATTGATCCCCTCTCGGCTCCTTCAAGCCGGCCTGCTTCAGAATACTATTCAGCGTTCCTGGCGGGACATCAATGCTGGGTTTACCTGACACTGTAACGGTACCAGACTTACTGTGATGCTTAAACTGACGATGACTGCCTCTGGTCCTGACCTGATACCATCCATCTTCCTCAAGAAGCCTGATGACCTGCTTTACTTTCACGCGGGGATAATAAGTGGTTTTCTACGCCAGAGGAAGATGCATAACTACGTATTATACCGCTGATCTGCGGCGCAAGTACGGATTTGGTGATCTTATAAGGTGCTCTGGGTAATGCTGACAGGTTCGTTGGCAACAGGGTTTTCGTTTGAAGTTAATCTCTCCATCTCGGGCGTTGCGGAGACGAACCGCATGCGCCAAATGAAGATCGTGGAAACCGCAAGAGCGATCGTTCCCGCAAGGCCGCCTTCAATGCCGTAGCTGCCGCCGGTCAACCACGCTGGACCAAGATCAGTTCCGTGTAACAACGGGTTCGGAGCGACGGTCGTAATGCCGCTGACCGGCAAACCGAACACAGATCCCAGCGCCCAGTTCCACGCCCAGTGAACTCCCAGCGGCAGCCATAAACTTCGCGTGCGCAGATAAGCAACTGCCAACCAAACGCCCGCCAGTGCCGTGTTGATGAAAGTAAATCCTTTTACGACATTTGGGTTCTTCAAGTGAATAGCGGCGAAGGGAAGTGAAGTCAACAGAATTGCCAACCATGCCAGGCGAGCGCGCGTAAGAGTTTGTAAGGGGTAGCCTCGGAACAAAGCTTCTTCCCCGAGTCCGGCAAAAATAAACAGCACTGCTGACAACAATAGAGTCTGGACCACTGGCAACAGCATCGTCCGCGGCGAGGCAGCGAATTGAAGTCCACCGAAGGCCGCCGCAATCGCGCTAGCGAACGCGAGCGATGTAACGCCAATCATTGATCCTACGATGAAATCTCGCCACCAGCGCGCATGCAATGTCAGACCCAGCGCGTGCCACGGCAAACCTTCCAACCAACCGTTGCACAAAAACCCGGCCAACAACGCGGAGGCTAGCAGTAGCAATCTAAAAATAAAGTCCTCGACAAAGGAACCAAGGCTGCGACCGGGAGCGATTCGCAAACCAATCGCATAGCCAATGCGAACCAGCGTGCTAAACAGAAAAAGTAAAGTGAGATAGACCAGGATGAAGATTAGTACCCGCCAACCGCTGCGCAGTCGTCCAGCGTTGTTAATGAAGATTTGTTTTGGATTCATTGACAGTCAGACTTGAAAAGTTTTCAGTGCGCGCAGATTCTAGCAGTAGGGCTGGCATTCTTGCCTGTCCCAGGTTCTCACTAACAAAGGGAATGACGAAGTTTTAGATTTTTCTCCTATGGCTTTGCCGCGCACCGGAACGGCAGAGCAGCAGGGACTTACTGTTTGTCCTCGCCCTACCCGGAAGCGGTTCACCAAATCGAAATGAAAAATGAGAAATGGAAAATGAGAAATGGAAAATCTTGTTCTTTCATTCCAGGCTGTTTAGTCTAAAGAATTATAACGATCCACGAAATCACGCGAAACAACACGAAAAGGGTTTGGTGAACTTTCGTGTGGATCGCTTTACTGCCTCGCGAGCGCGTCTTCTCCCCTTCCAAAAGGGAAGGGGATATGAAGCAATGTCGAGCCCTATGTTAAACTTGAGCCCACTTCCCGCATGAGTAACACCCAGGAAAACCGTGAAGCTTTCAAGCCCGCCAGGTTAACTCGGCGGCGCAGGATTCTACTGTGGGGCCTGGGAATAACGGTGCTGCTGCTGTTGGCAATTATTATTTCTCAGCAGTTGTGGTTATGGACCATCATCCCGCCCGACACAGCCGCGGACACGGTGCTGCTTTATGCGCTGTCCACCCTTAACTTTGTCGCCTTCGTAGTTTTCTCGTTCATCTTTGTGCGCAACTTGCTGAAGTTGCGGCGCGAGCGCCACGAACACCAGCTCGGGTCGAAAATCAAAACGCGCCTGCTGGTCTACTTCATCGCGATTAGCTTTCTTCCCATTATCGCAATGGCGTCGTTCTCTTATCTTTTCCTCAACCGGTCACTTGAAAAATGGTTTGGAAGCTTGCCCGCGCGCGTGGTTAACGAAGCGCAGGAGGTGCATCGCGAAGCAATGGACGCGCAAACGCGCAACCTGCGCGATACTGCGTCGCTGCTGGCCGTGGTTCTGAACCCGCAATCTGATTCAGAACGACAACAGACGCTCGACCGCGTTATAGCTAACGGGCAGTTATCGGCGATTGAGATCATCGATAGCGAGGCCCGGGTTGTGGCGCGCAGCATCGCTGGCTTGCCGCCTGAAGAGGCCTCAGAACTGGATCAACTTCTTGCGAAAGCGCGTTCGCTGAAGGGCGACGACGACAGCCTTGCCGACGGCAAAGACTTTGACGCAGTCTCGGTCGCGCTTACAGGCAATCAACGGTTGGTGGTCGTGCCGGCGCGCCGTGCCAGCAGCGACCTGGGCGATACCATCACCGGATCGCAGAGCGAGTATCGTCACCTGGTCGAGCGTCAGCGCCGAGTGCGCCTGCTCGGTTTATCCACACTGGGATTGATGACGTTGATGTTGTTGTTTGTATCCAGTTGGGTGGCAATCTATCTCGCTCGCGGCATCGCTACGCCGATCAAGGCACTCGCAGAAGCATCTGACGAAATTGCTCGTGGCAATCTCAGCCACCGCGTCAGCACGATCGCCGAAGACGAGTTGGCACTACTGGCCGATTCGTTTAATCAGATGACCTCGCAACTTGAAGATAACCGCGCGCGAATTGAAGCAGGCTCAACTGCTTTGCGCGAAAAAAATCTGACGCTCGAAGAACGCCGAAATTACATCGAGACGGTGCTCGAGTCACTTTCGACCGGCGTTGTATCGCTCGACGAAAACGATCGGGTAACGACGATTAATGCCGCAGCCTCGCGCATGTTGAGCCTGCAAGCGACGGCCAACGGTGAACAGAGACTCGAGAAACTGATCGCTTCCGAAAATTGGCGAGTGATGGACCGATTGGTGCGCCGTGCGCGCCGCACAGGACAGGCAAGCGAGCAGGCGCAACTTGCAGGTGCGGCCAATGGACAAACGCTTCCGGTGGCCCTGACGGCGACGGCGTTGCGAGCAGTTAGCGCAGAAAAGCGCGGCGTGGTACTTGTCGTTGAAGACCTATCGGAGCTACTTGCCGCCCAACAGGCGGCGGCGTGGAGCGAGGTTGCGCGCCGCATGGCCCACGAGATCAAGAATCCGTTGACACCTATTCAGCTTTCCGCGGAGCGCATCGCCAAGAGCTATAAACGCGGCAACGAACAAAACGGATCGCAAAATGGATCGCAAAACGGATCGAGCGCAGACCGCGCAGCCGACGAAAAGCACGTAGCCGAAGTCATTGACGAATGCACTGAGACCATCACGCGCGAAGTTGCCGGCCTGAAAGCGATGGTCGATGAGTTTTCGCATTTTGCGCGTCTGCCGCTTGCTCGACCGGAACTCGCGGATTTAAACGAAGTGGCGCGGCAGGCAGTTTCGCTGTATGACGGCAGGCTCGCTGGCGTGACGATTGAGACAGTGTTCGACGGAGAATTGCCCGCGGCGATGCTGGACCGAGAGCAGTTGCGCCGTGTGTTTGTGAACCTGATCGACAACGCGCTGAGCGCGCTTGCAAGCGTGGAAGGCGAAAGGCGCATCACCATCACCACGCGCTATGACACGGCACGAAGTGTTTTGACTTCTGAAGTTTCTGATACAGGACACGGAATACGACCTGCCGACTTTCAAAGATTGTTTCAACCTTACTTCTCGACGCGCGGCGAAGGCACGGGTCTCGGGCTCGCCATTGTGCAGCGGATCATTCTTGAGCATGGCGGGCGGATTCGTGCCGAAGCTAACTATCCGCGCGGCGCCAGGTTTGTAGTTGAGCTGCCGGCGGTGCAGTGAGCGGCGAAGCCAGGAGCAGGCGGCTGGAGCAGGCGGCAGGAGCAGGCGGCAGGAGCAGGCGGCAGGAGCAGGCGGCAGAAGGCAGAAAGCAGAAGGCAGTAGGCAGATTCGGATTGAAGACTAAGACCTAAGACCTAAGACCTAAGACCAAGGTAAAGAACAAAGTACAAAGTACAAAGTAGAAAGATTTCAGATTTCAGATTTCAAATCTCAGATTTCAGATTAGATGCATTCAATCTTAATAGTTGACGACGAGCCCGGCATTCGCGACACGTTGCGTGGCGTAATGGAAGATGAAGGGTTCGCCGTCGAAGCAGTCGCAACCGGTGAGGAGTGCCTCGCCGCACTCGAAAAGCGCGCCTACAGTTGCGTGCTGCTCGACGTTTGGCTGCCAGGAATCGATGGGTTGGAAACCTTGCGACGCTTGCGCGCCGCCGGATCGGATGCCGCGGTAGTAATCATCTCCGGTCATGGAAATGTAGAAACCGCAGTTAAGGCCACGAAGCTGGGCGCTTTTGATTTCATCGAAAAACCGCTTTCGCTGGAGAAGACTTTGCTGACCGTCCGCAACGCTCTGAAACAACAGAGACTGGAGCTGATGAATGCTGAGATGTCAGCCGAACTTGCGCACGAGTACCGGATGGTTGGCGGTTCGGTCGCGATGCGTGCTTTGCGCAAACAAATCGCGGTGGTCGCGCCGACCGACGGGCGAGTATTGATTTACGGCGAGTCGGGCACAGGCAAGGAACTGGTGGCGCGCGCCATTCATGCCAAGTCGCGGCGCGCCGGGGATCCGTTTATTGAAGTCAATTCCGCCGCGATTCCAGAAGAGCTAATCGAGTCGGAATTGTTTGGGCACGTGAAGGGTGCATTCACTGGCGCCACCGCCGCGAAGAAAGGAAAGTTTGAGCTGGCCGATGGCGCTACGCTTTTTCTCGACGAGATAGGCGACATGAGTGCCAACGTCCAGGCCAAGGTTTTGCGAGTGCTGGAAGAACAACGCTTCGAGCCGGTGGGTAGCGGCAATTCCGTAAAAGTTGATGTGCGCGTGATTGCGGCCACCAACAAACGTTTGGACGCTGAGATCGAACAGGGAAAGTTTCGGCCGGATCTGTTTTACCGGCTGAACGTCATCCCGTTTGAGCTTCCGCCGCTGCGTGAACGTCTGGAAGATGTGCCGCTATTAGTTGATTACTTTAACCAAAACTTTTCGCGCGCCTACGGAAAGATTCCCAAACAGTTTGAGGCGGATGCAATCGAAGAGCTACAAAACTATTCCTGGCCGGGCAACGTGCGAGAACTAAGGAATACGATTGAGCGCGTAGTAATCATGAATCCGGGAATCAAAGTAGTGGCCGGCGATCTGCCCCCGCACGGAAAAGACGAAGCGCCCGTCACCTCATTCAGATTTCCCTCCTTTAAAGAAGCGACAGATGCCTATCACCGCGAGTTTATTCAAAGAAAGTTGGATGAAGCGGAAGGTAATGTTTCGCGCGCGGCTGAATTGATGGGCGTCGATCGCAGCCATCTTTATCGGCGCATGCGGGCGCTGGGAATACCGAGTCGCAGCGAACGCGCCGGAGTTTCCTAGCATCTTCCTATATTGCTGTATCGCAAACTGTTTGTTTGCGATGCTGGTTGCGGCTGGCGCAAGAAGTTTAGAGTGCAACCTTTTAGGTTGGGTGTTGGGAGCAAGCTAAAGCTTAAACTCTAAACTGCTTGAGCCAATAGCGCGTTGACACGCTGTGGTAAATGCCTTATCTGTTAAGTGTTTATCGCAAACTAATAGTTTGCGTTATTACTAAAGCAACGCGTTATCTTTGAGGTAGTTATGGACTTTACGACAAAAGAGCTTTTAAAACGTTATGCGAAGTTGGCGGTTGGCCAGCCGTTTTCGCCGATATTATTGAACATCCTGGTCACTTCCGTTTGCGACATGCGCTGCACGCACTGTTTCTTCACGGATGAGCTGGACGACCGGCCGCGCAAGAAGCTGCAAATGAAGACGCACGAGATTGAGAAAATTTCAGAGACGCTGGGTGGCAATCTTGGTGTGTTGATTTTGGCCGGCGGCGAGCCATTTACACGGAAAGATCTGCCGGAGATTGCTCGCGCTTTTTATGTAAACAATAAGCTGGAATCGATCTACATCATGTCTAACGGTCAGATTCAGAAACGAATCTTTCCCGACATAACGCGGATACTCGAAGAGTGTCCCAATCTGAACG
>JBDUCB010000153.1:0-6276 GCA_040003695.1 bacterium | reverse complement strand
CAGTGCACCCGGCTTCGGTGGCCGGCGGCAACGTCGAAACGTCGCAGCGCATTGTTGATGTCTTGTTTCGCGCTTTGGCCCAAGGGCTGCCCGACAAAATTCCCGCCGCGAGCCAGGGCACAATGAACAATCTGACCATTGGTGGAATCGATCCGCGTTCGGGAAGCGAATTTTCGTACTACGAAACTGTTGCGGGCGGCATGGGAGCGCGCCCGCATCAAGATGGCATGAGCGCAGTGCACACGCACATGACTAACAGCCTGAACACGCCTGCGGAAGCGCTCGAGTACGCCTATCCTCTGCGCGTGCGTGAATATGCAATTCGCAAAGGGTCGGGTGGAAAAGGCAAACAATGCGGCGGTGACGGCGTGGTTCGCGAAATTGAGACGTTGGCGCCGGCGCACATGTCGTTGCTTGCTGATCGAAGAAAGAATTCGCCTTACGGTTTGCAAGGCGGCGAGAATGGAGGGGCAGGCACCGCCGCAATCATTCATCACCAACTCGAGCTCAGCATTGGATCGAAAGGAACGTGGGAGTTAGAAACGGGTGACCGCGTGCGCATCGAAACACCGGGCGGCGGCGGCTGGGGGCAGCCTGCGAAGCAGGTAGCCAAAACAGGAAGAACCAATTAGCCGCGGATAAACGCGGATTCGCGCGGATCAGAATCAAAACGCATTGCCTTAGATCAGAGTCAAGAAACACGAATCAATGTTTTGCTTTGTCAGATCCGGTTTTATCCGCGAAAATCCGCGGCCAAAACCTTCTTTATTCTTGCCTTGCTGTCAAGTCGTCAGTCTGCGATAGATCCCCGGCATTCTTTCCGGCAGCGTCAGCACGTCGTCAATAATCGTGTAGCCGATATCGCCGTAGAGATCGCGCAGCTCAGCTTCCGACTCGCGATCGATCGTAATACAAAATGGCGTGATGCCCTGGATTTTTGCCTGCCGCAAAGCTTCGCGTGTGTCTTCGCGCGCGTAACGCGCATCGCCGTAATCGTGATCGTATGGCCGCCCGTCTGATAACACTATCAACAGCCGCGTGCGCGCAGTTTGTTTCGCCAGCTTTGCGGTAGCGTGACGAATTGCGGCGCCGAGTCGCGTGTTATTTTGAAAATTGATGCCGCCGATTTTTTGTTTGACTTCATCTGAATACTTTTCCGCAAAGTCTTTCACGACGTAGAACTTTACGTTGCGCCGGCCCTCGGAAGTAAAACCATTGATCGAATAAGCATCACCGACTGCCTCCAGCGCCTCGCTCATCAGTACCAGTCCCTCTTTCTCGATTTCGATGATGCGCCGGCCAGGCCGCGTGTAAGGCTGCAATGGATGCCGTCCAATCGTGCGCGCCGTTGATGAAGACTGATCCAGCAGAAATGAAACTGCGACATCGCGCTGTCGTCGCAGACGTTTCGTGTAAAGTCGTTCTGATTGGTGTCCGTCGGCTTTGCGATCGATGACGTAATCAATCACGGCATTCAAATCAAACTCCTCACCGTCTAGTTCATTAGTAACGCGCAACAGTTCTTCCGGCTTCATCAATTGAAACTGATGGCGAATCGACGAGATGACGCCCTTATGCCGGTCGCGCGTCTGCTCAACAAACGCCCTGTCACCGTGTTTCACTTTTTTCTCAATTACCCGGCACCAACCCAACCGGTGGTCGGTCAACTCGCGATCCCATTCGTCATAGTTGTAAGCGACTTCGCCTTCCTCGATCGCCTGTTCGGGAAACTCGCCTTCAGTCCAGCTTTCCGCGCCAGCAAGTTCATCAGGCTCGCCTGTTACATCCGGATCGTTCCAGGCATTGAACAGCTCGCGCGCGTCACGGCGCTCCGGATCTCGCTGAGACTGGTTCCGCTTGAAACTTTCCCTGGCAATTTGTTCGTCCTGCTCTTCAGAAAACTCCTGCTCCATCTCAAGTTCCTGAACTGCCTCATCCGTGGGCGTAACAGATTGAAACAAGGAATAGACGCGACGGGTAGCCAGCAAACTGTCCGCGACAGTTGCTGAGGGCGACGACAAGTATTGTTCAGTTACTGTTTCCAGCTCGGAAACAATTTGCCCGTAATACTGCCGCGCGTTGTCAGTAGCGCCTCCCAGCAAAGTGGTTTGAAAAAGCAATTCAAACGGAACGAGCATTGCCGGCAGTTCTGTGACGGAAGGGCGACCGCGCCGCAGATGTTCGCGAATCAAATCAAGGTCGCGCGCGAGCCCGCGATATTTCAAACGCAGGCGTCTATCGATGCGGCCATTTTCGAGCGTGCCAAAGATTCTGCCCGCGAGTTGCTTGTCGGGAAACAATTGCAGTACCCGGCGGTAATCCGTAGTAGGACAGACATTCCTGTCTGTCCCTTCTTCTTGGGCACGACTAGGGACAGACAAGAATGTTTGTCCTACCATTTCATCCGCGACTGCAAACGCGTCGCGAGCGGCGCTGTTTTCCGAATCGAAAATCTCACGAAGCGCGACGTAAGCGCTGTTCAATTCGGCTGTCCCACGCTCGTAAGTACCAAATTCAATTTGGCCGGCAGCATGCGCCGCCAAAACTTTGTAGAGACAGAAGTCGAGTTCATCGTCGCCAAATTCCGCGACCGTGGCCGGGAGATGAATTGTGCGCCCGTCGCCGATGCGCGATTCCACAGGCACCGCGGCGAGCGGGCTGACCTCCACTTCATTGCCGGTCAGACCTTCAACATATAAACGAAGGACGTGTGAAACCGATTCCAGCGCCAGGCCCTGATTGCCACTGCGCAACGCGTCGTGGCTGCCTCGCGTTTCCAGCGCAAAATAGCTGCGACGGGCGCGCGCGTCTTTTCCGGCGGAAGCAAGACCGAGCCGCGCCCATTCTTCAAACTGTTCGATTGTTACATTTCGTAGTGCCGCTGGACTTGAGCGAAAACATGCAAGCGCGGCTTCCCCGTCGGTCCCGGCGATAGTGCGCGTAATACGAAGAACTCTCAGCGAAAGATTGGCTGCGCGTTCATGGCCCGTCTGAGAGATGAGACTACGAACAAATCGCGGGCTGCTGCGCACAAAAGCAACCAGGCTCGCGTTGCCATGTTGGGCCACCGCCCAAAGCAATTGCAGCCACTCAGCAAATACCTCCGGCAAGACTCTTAGAATTTCGCCACCCACCTGCAGCAACTGCAACGCGGCGCCACCGCCACGCTCAAGAAAGGCTATGGTCTGATCCAATAATCTGATGGCCTCATCGTTGTTAAGATTTTCGAGCGCTTGCGGAAGGGCGGCCCATGCATCAGCGGCGATGCCACCGGCGCGCGACGCAAAGCCGGCCGCCATCTCGATAGCTTTTTGCATGATCTCCGGAGTGGGAAAGCCCTCGAGCCGTTTCACGACTTCGGGAGTCTTGCTTAGAAACTCCGCGCTATGTCGCGCCGAGCGACGCGCGATGTCGGACGCAACCTCGAAAACTGCCGTAAGAAAAACTGGATTCGCAAAGCTGTTTGCGAGTGCGGGAGCAGAGTGGAAGGTATTGCTAGCAATTGCGGTAGAGAGTCCGAGCTGGCGCGAACAGAGTTGAAAAAGGGAAGCGCGAGCTTCGCGAGAAAGCGGTTGCAATTCAGCAACGCCGGCTGCGAAAAAAGAGATCGCAGTCTCGACCTCACTCATTGCCAGACGCCGGCCCAGCTCACCCCAGGCGCGTAAATCTTCCGGCTCAAGTATGCGCGTTGCTTCGGGAGACGCGCGCAAGAATTCCAGACTCGCGCGCATTGAGACCGCGCCGATCGTCGCTGCTGTCTCCAGGATAGCGGTTGATTGACTCAATGGTAATGTTGTTAGTTCGCGAGTTAGTTGAAGAAATGACAGGCGGTCTGTTGGCGAAATTCTGTCGTGACTGGCACGCTCAAACTCAGATTCGAAATCTGTTTTGCTGCCAGATTCAGTTTCTGGCTGTTCTGAGTCCTGCGATCCCATTGACTGTTGTCCTAGATTACCGTCGTGACGATCTCGCGGATGCTGCGTTGCAGTTCGCGATCGTCGGTGATGGGCGAGCACATCGCTACGTTGGCGGCAGTTACCGGCGGGATGCCGAGCGTGATTAGCTGCGCAGCATAAATGAGTAGACGAGTTGAGACGCCTTCTTCCAAACCGTGGCCGCGCAAGTTGCGCACCTTCTGGCCGATAAGCACGAGATCGCGCGCCGTGCCTTCGTCAACTCCACCTTCGCGCGCCACGATTTCCGTTTCCAACTCCGGCGGCGGGTAATCAAAATCGATGGCCACGAAGCGTTGCCGCGTAGACTGTTTCAAATCCTTGAGGATGGATTGATAGCCGGGGTTATAAGAAACCACCAGCATGAAATCCGATGGTGCGTCGAGGATGGTGCCACGCTTCTCAATCGGCAGCCGCCGCCGGTGGTCTGTCAGCGGATGGATGATGACGACCGTATCTTTGCGCGCCTCTACAACTTCATCGAGATAACAAATGGCGCCGTTGCGCACCGCTGCAGTCAATGGACCATCATGCCAAACAGTTTCTTCGCCTTCGAGCAGGAAGCGGCCCACAAGATCTGTTGACGACAGGTCTTCATGACAAGCAACAGTAATCAGCGGTCGTTCGAGCCGCCAGGCCATGTGCTCAACGAAGCGCGTCTTGCCGCAACCGGTTGGTCCTTTAAGTATTACTGGCAGGCGCGCCGTGTGGGCGGCGGTGAACAGATCGACTTCACCGTTTACAGGTAAGTAATACGGCTCTTCCGTGATTTGAAATTCTTCGATGGCGCGTTCGGGCATTCTCTTGTTTCGGGTTTCGCGTCTCAGTTGTTTTTGGGTTCGAACTACATCGAACTTATCGCTCGCTCGAACATTCATCAGTGCGCCACCTGCTGACGCAGGCGGTTCTGACAATTTATCTGCGCGTCATTTTTTGGTTGGCCCGCGCAACCGGCTGGCTTTCAGTTCTTCCCACTGGTCTTTTTGCTCGTCCTTAAGCTGACTCGGCAACGACTCTACCGGGATGTTGTTTTGCTGGCAGAAATGTCGCCATAGCACAAAGCGCAGATCAAATTGGCCGGTTTCATCTGAAATGATGTTATCGACTGGGGGCGGATCTTTCGGAGTTTTTCCCTTGTTCATGTTTCAGCTCGAGCGATTGGATTTCCTAGAGTTTAGCAGTTTTTGCTGATTGAGGTTAATAGGCTGGATGACTGCATAAGACTGGGAATTCCAGAGCCGTTGTTAATGCAGGTTGACTGCCATCAGCCATAAAAAGAAAAGGCGCATGGATATCCACACGCCTTTTTCTTTACCGAACTGTAAAAGCGAACTCGCCTTGGGCGAACTCGCTCGGATTAAAGACTACCTGGGCATTAGTACAGTATCGACTACATGAATGACGCCGTTTGACTGTCGAACGTTAGCTATTGTCACCATGGACGTCCCACCCTTCTCATCTCGTAAGACGAGACTTTTGCCACTCATCATGGCTGTTAGGTTACCGCCGCTTACAGTCTTGAGGTGCGCCGTACCCCCGCCCTTCCGAATAGCCTTCATAATAGCGTTGGAGTCCATCCGCCCTGCGATGACGTGGTACGTCAGGAGTTTTGACAGCATCGCCTGGTTTTCCGGCTTCACCAGCATATCAACTGTGCCCGCCGGCAGCTTATCAAAAGCTGCGTTGGTTGGAGCAAACACCGTAAACGGTCCTGCACCTTTAAGCGTATCCACTAGTCCGGCAGCTTTGACCGCCGCAACTAGCGTTGTATGGTCGGCCGAGTTAACCGTATTGTCGACGATGTCCTTTGTAGAATACATCGCCGCGCCCCCGACCATCGGGTTTTGTGCACTGGCATTCACCGCTGCACCCATGGTCGCCACCACCATCAACAACATGAAAAACATTCTTCGCATTTCTTTCCCTGTCCTCCTGTAACGAAAACGTTATTGTTTGTGTAGTTCTGGGAAAATATACGGACACTGCCCTGGTAGCGGATTTAGAGTCGAACCGAGTTTTAGTTAGCGGAGTGGCAGCCTGGTGTTGTTCTGCGAGTTCAGGATCATCAGCACACTGCCAGTTTCCTGTATACTGCCGGTTCCAGACAGATAAGATTTACTCGCGTCACGCCAGCAGGCACACGAGGAATCGTTTTCTGAAAACGAAAAGAGTGGAGCGAGCTAGGGCCTAAGTTTCGATCTTGGACTTGAAGCTATACCGGGAAGTCGAAACAACAATTTCAGGATCCATGAACTGGAGCTATGAAGATGAATATGTCGTCTAGTCTTATGCGTTGCGCTGCTGTAATTGCGTCGTTGTTCCT
>JBDUCB010000343.1:0-1897 GCA_040003695.1 bacterium | reverse complement strand
GAGTTGTTTATGACATCAGCTCCAAACCTCCCAGCACAATCGAGTGGGAATAAAACCCGGCCGCCAGCACAAACTGACTGGCGTGTTATAGTGTCAACCGTTCGTTCATTCACGCAATTCTTAACCGAATAAGCGCCACTCTGGCGGCCGGTTTTGCCATAGGTTTTTATGCCGGAACAAAAGTTCGCTCACCTTCATCTGCATACTGATTACAGCCTCCTCGACGGCGCTATTCAAATCAAGCCCCTGGCTCAACGCACTGAAGAGCTGGGCATGAACGCTTGCGCCATGACCGATCATGGCAACATGTTCGGCGCGATCTCTTTTTACAACGCAATGAAGAGTCGTGGGATAAAACCAATAATTGGGTGCGAGACTTACATCACGCGCGGCAACCGACAGGAACGCACGGCCGCGGCGCCTGGCGAAAAAGCAAACTTCCATTTGATTCTGCTGGCGAAAGATCTTGAAGGTTATCGCAATCTTGTGCGCTTAACTTCCAAGGCGTACACCGAAGGTTTCTACTACAAGCCCCGTATTGACAAACAACTGCTCGCCGAGCACTCGAAGGGACTGATCGCGCTTTCGGCGTGCATGTCAGGCATTCCTTCGGCGATGTTAGCGCGAGACAATTGCGATGAGGCAGCAGCGGCGGCTATTGAATTTGAAGAGATTATGGGGAAGGGAAACTACTTCCTCGAGATTCAGGAACACGGTCTTGACGCGCAGCAGCGGATTCGAAAGCCGCTGGTTGAACTATCAAAGCGCACCGGCGTGCCGCTGGTTGCCACCAATGATGCTCATTACCTGATGCCGGAAGATGCGCGCGCGCACGACGTGTTGCTGTGCATCGGATCAGGGAAAACAGTGAACGACACCAATCGTCTTCGCTATGCGAGCCCGCATTTTTACGTTCGCTCGCCGGAAGAGATGTGGCGTGTTTTTGGAAGTGAGTTGCCGGACGCGCTTTTACGTACAGTTGAGATTGCAGAGCGCTGCGATCTGAGTCTCCCTGAAAACGTAAACCACTTACCGAATTATCCGATACCGGCGGCCGCGGCTTCTGCCGATGAATACTTCGAGCAGGTTGTCGGGGATGGGTTCGAACGGCGTCGTCAGCGAGTTTGGGAGCGGCAACAATCTCGCGGGGAGTTGAAGCACCCGATCTCCGATTATCAGACGCGACTCGTCAATGAGATAGCAATGATTAAGCAGATGGGCTTCGCCGGGTATTTTCTCATCGTTTGGGATTTCGTTCGCTACGCGAAAGAGCATGCAATTCCGGTCGGCCCCGGCCGTGGCTCGTCAGCCGGATCGCTGGTCGCATACTGTCTCGAAATAACTGATGTAGACCCTTTACACTATGACCTCATCTTCGAGCGTTTCCTTAACCCCGGCCGCGTCTCGATGCCCGATATCGATATCGATTTTTGTGTCCGCGGGCGAGGGGACGTTATCAATCACGTTGCAAATCTTTATGGACGCGATTCAGTCTGCCAGATAATTACTTTCGGGACCTTAGCTTCACGGGCCGCAATCAAGGATGTCGGCCGAGCTCTGGAGATGCCTTATTCCGAAGTGGATCGCATCGCCAAGCTGATACCGCCACCAGTTCGCGGCAGAAACGTGACGCTCACGCAGGCGCTCGAACAAGTCCCCGAGCTGCGGAAGGAGATTGAGACCAACCCCCACGTCAAGGACCTTATGGAGATTGCGCAGCGTCTGGAAGGCTGTGCCCGCCACTCGTCAGTGCATGCGGCCGGGGTCGTTATCTCGCCTGTTCCGCTCCAGGAACTAATCCCGATCGCGGTTTCAGGGAAGGAAGAAGTCACGACCCAATTTGTCATGTCGGACCTCGAGAAAACCGGCATGCTTAAGATGGATTTCTTAGCGCTTA
>JBDUCB010000015.1:0-6295 GCA_040003695.1 bacterium | reverse complement strand
CCTCTCGGTCCCGAACCGAGCGCTCTACCAGGCTGAGCCACGCCCCGACGAAGTGGAATGGATAATAGGGAAGCGGTGATTCCCTGTCAAACGCAAGCAAAAACCTCGTCTCGCTCGCTTGTCACTAATTTCAAAATAACTCGCAAATTTTCTATCGACTATCTCGGCCTTTGTCCCGTCTAAATGTTGACCTGGGGACCGGCGAAGATGGTATAGTAAATCCACGCCTGGGTTATTGGCCGGGTGGCCCCTCCACCAATCCAATTGGGATTAGCCTCATCAATTTTGCCGTTCGCGATAATACGTTTTGGCCGAAATTTGTGTTGGAGAGCCAGCCTATGACCATCAGTCTCCCGCCTTATTTTTCTCGACTGTTTTTTGCGCTTATTGCTTGCGCGGGGCTTGTGGCTATCGATGGAGTTTCTAATTCAGTTCAGGCCGCAAACCCAAACAAAGGTCCAGTCTTAATAAGTGAATTCACTTCCACTCGCGCCATTGCTTTGGAATCGATAACGCTGAAGGCCGAGCCGTTTCCGCTCACATCAAGCGTTAAGTTTGGCAGCGACACGCGCACGCGTATCTGTGTCTTCGCGATGGATCTCCAACTTTTGCCGGGCGAAGGGGCAAACGCATTTACTGCCGACGTGCAAGACTCGAGCGGCAAACTATATCCGCTGCGTATCGAATTTATGGGCCAGGTGCCAGGCTACCCTGGCATCACCATGTTTATTTTGAGACTTGCGGATGATATCGGCGACGTAGGCGATGTTTTGTTGCGACTGAACCTGCATGGGATGGGGAGTAATCGAGTACGAGTCGGTATTGGTCACGTCGGCGGTGGACCTGCGGACGATAGCGGCGCGGTTGCGACCCCCGCCCCTGCCACTCCGCCGCCCGCTGATCCGCCACTTGTCCCAGATTCCTATACTGGTCCTGCAAGCGATGCGGACGCAGTACGCTTTTTGGAACAAGCCACCTGGGGCCCGACAGCAGCCGATATCGCGCACGTCAAGAGCGTAGGCTTCCTGGCGTATTTGAATGAACAGTTCAGCGCTCCAGTGACGAATAGCGCGAAGGGTTCGAACTATCCCGACCTCGTGTTTCCGCTTGATGATCAGGCCACCGCGTGTCCCAGCAGCAGTCCGGGCGATCCCAATTACAATCAAACAGTTTGCAATCGCGATAACTTCTCGACGTATCCACTACAGCGCACATTCTTCAGCAACTCCCTTTATGGGCCTGACCAGTTGCGTCAACGTGTAGCTTTTGCTCTGCACCAGATTCTAGTGGTGTCGGCGGCAAGCGAGGTCAACCGGCCAAGCTGGATGACCATTTATCTGCAAGCGCTCGACCGCAATGCGTTTGGAAATTACCGCACTCTATTGCAAGAGATCACTTTGACGCCGGCGATGGGTGAATACCTTGACATGCGGCTAAGTACCCGTACCAATCCAAACGAGAATTTTGGGCGAGAAGTATTGCAGCTCTTCTCGATTGGAACAGCGGTACTCAATGCTGATGGCACGCCGCAGATCGACTCGCAGGGAATGCCGCTCGCTTCGTACTCACAAACTCAGGTCAATGAATTCACGAGAGTCTTCTCTGGCTGGAATTTTAAGGCAGGGGGGCTCGGTACCGGTATTACCAATTGGCGCGACCCGATGGAACCGCGAGGCGGCACCAATCATGACACAGCAGCGAAGACCCTGCTCAACGGGCAAGTTGTTCCCGCATGCTCTGGAACAAACGCAGCCTGTGCGCAGTCAGACCTGACCGCCGCGCTCGACAATATCTTCAACCATCCAAACATCGGGCCCTTCATCAGCAAGCAGTTGATTCAGCATCTAGTGACCAGCAATCCGAGCCCCCCTTATGTTGCGCGAGTGGCCGCGGTTTTCAATAACGATTGCGCAGGGCTTTATCCAATCGCCGGTTGTACGAGCGCACGGGGAAATCTAACGGCCGTGGTCCAGGCAATTCTGCTTGATCCCGAAGTACGCGGCGACGTCAAGACAGACCCAAGCTACGGAAAACTTCGCGAACCGGCGCAGTACATCAATAATTTCCTGCGGGCCTTCAATGTGAAGTCTTTTGATAAGCTTTCAACCAGCGATGGCGTGTTAGGCAGTAGATCCACAACCGATTTCACGGGAACACTCGACCAACCGATTTTCCAGCCAACTACTGTCTTTAGCTATTACCAGCCGAGCTACGAAGTGCCGGGTACCAAAATACTCGGTCCGGCGTTTGGTATTCTTTCAACCTCGACCACCCTACGCCGGGCGAACGACATCAACACGCTTGTCTATACGGGTGTGACCACGAACACATCACCTACAGCTGCGAGTCCTGATCGTCCGCGCGGTACTTCCATCGACACCTCGAATCTCGAGGCGCTCGCCGCAAATCCGAGCGACGTTGCGGATGCACTCAATCCGCTTCTTTTCCACGGAACTATGTCAACTCAAGTGCGCACCTCGCTTATCACCGCGATGAATGCGATCAACGACGCTGTGGTAGCGACTCGCAATCAAAAACGGGCGCGCGTCGCTGTTTACCTTGCGGCAACTTCTTCGCAGTACGACATACAGAGATAACCACCATGGCACATACACGCAGAGATTTTCTACGGACGAGCGCATGCGCGTTAGGCGGAATGGCACTGGCTTCGAGCCTCGACACCTTTGGTGTTGTTCATGCGCTAACGCCACAAGCAGCGACAGATTACCGAGCGCTGGTCTGTATCTTCCTGAACGGCGGAAACGACGGCAACAACATGTTCCTCGACCTTAACCAGTACACTCAGTATTCGTCCGCGCGTGCTGCCGCCCAGTTAGCGCTTGCGCAGGCGACCTTTTTGCCAGTCTCACCTTCTAGTGGCGGCTCATACGGTTTCCATCCCAACATGCCCGAGATACAGGGTCTCTTCAACCAGGGGAAACTGGCGGTGCTTTGCAATAACGGTCCCTTGGTTGAGCCGCTGACGCGCACTACCTATCAGAATGGCGCTGGCAAAAAGCCGCTGCAACTTTTCTCCCATTCTGATCAGGTGGGCCTATACCAGACTGCTATTGCGAACTCGGTTAGCCAAACCGGCTGGGGTGGACGCCTCGCGGACAAAACTCTTGGTCTAAACGGTGCCGCCACTTTCCCGAGCAACGTTTCGATCGCCGGCGTCAATCTCTACTTAACTGGGGTCGATACAAGACAACTCGCGGTAGCTGATTCAGGCACGTCTTTGGCCAATGTCCTGCAGCTCAACAATGCTCCCGGCGCTACCACGGCCGAGATCAATTCTCGTATGGCCTCGTTCAACGAACTGCGGACCTTCGACAACAACTTCAAGCTTATCAAGGCGGCCAGCGATATTCGCTCGAGTTCGATTCAAACAGACAACGCCTTGTCTACTGTAAATCCGGTCCTGTTTACGGTGTTTCCCAACACGTCAATCAGTCGGCAGCTCTTGCAGGTTGCGCGCCTCATCAAGGCGAGCACGGATCCTACGGCCGGCATCAATATGAAACGGCAAATCTTTTTCGTGCAGATTGGTGGCTTCGACACCCACTCGCAACAACTGAATGGCCAGGGGACTCTGTTGCAGCAACTGAGTCAGGCAATTAACGCCTTCTTCAGTGCGACCGTCGAGCTGGGCTTACAAGATAAGATCACGCTATTCACGATGTCGGATTTCAGCCGGACCCTTCAGCCCGCTGGTACTGGAGCAGCTCAAGTCGGCAGCGATCACGCGTGGGGAAATCACCAGCTGATTGTCGGTGGCGCGGTTCAGGGTCACGCGCTTTATGGAACTTATCCAAATATCACGCCCGGAGGACCAGACGACACCGATAGTGGCTCGAGTCCGCGCGGTCGTTGGATTCCAACAACGTCCATCGAACAATACGCGGCAACACTGGCTACCTGGTATGGGTTGTCCTCCGCTGATCTAACGGCGGTCTTCCCGTTGATCGGTAATTTCTCGACTGCGAATCTGGGATTTCTGGCCTAGCGAAGTGAGACTGTCAGTACCACCTGCGGTAGCGGCTGGGTTTATTAAGCGATAACGGTTCACCCGCCCGCTACTACAAGGCGCGCGATGCTTGGTTTGCAGTTTTGATTATGAAAATAGCCTAGCGACCCCGCTAGGCTATTTTTCGAACAGTCAAAACCAAGTTTGAAATAGAATTAGCGTAATGAAGAACGCGGCAACAGGTAGCGCTGAAAAAGCCCGGCTAATAATAATACCGTCGCTCCTTGCTGCCGTTCTCGGCTTTCTTCTATCGAGCAACCACGGCACTCGACCGGTCCAAGCTTTCTCTTCGGGTCCGCCTGCCGGTTACACCGGGGCGCCGGGCGAAGAACCGGAAGCTTGCGCCGAATGCCACGTCCCATCAGATGCCGGCACCGGCCACATTACAATCAGCGCGCCGCAGACTTACGTTCCAGGTCAAACCTATCCAATCACCGTTACCCATACGAATCCTGACCCAAGCAGGATACGATGGGGTTTCGAGCTCACAGTGCTCGACACGTCAGATGAAATCTCAGGGAATCTGCAGAACCTTGATGGCCTGACACAAGTACTGAACAACTCCGGTCCGGGCAGTGCGCGTCAATACATCGAACACACCGCCGCCGGAACTTTCATCGGCCAGCAAAACACGGCAAGCTGGACCTTTGATTGGACTGCGCCCGCCACCGATATTGGAGTAGTGACGTTTTACGCCGCCGGCAATCAAGCAAATAACGACGGCAACACTTCCGGCGACTACATCTATAAGACGTTTGTGGCCGCCGTGCCATTTTCGGCGACGCCTGACTTTGATGTTGGCGTTGCGCCGTCATTGCGATCAGTTGTCCCCAACGCAAGCGCCCAGTACACAGTCACCATTACACCCTCAGCAGGTTTCGGCGGCGTGGTGAACTTAGGCGCGAGCGGATTGCCATCCGGCGCGTCTTATGGCTTCAATCCCTCTTCAGTTAATATCACGGACGCCTCGCCCAGGACCGCGACGTTGACGATCACCACCGATGCGAGCACACCTTTAGGCGATTACCCAATCATCATCACCGGATCGTCAGGCAGTCTCATCCATAACAAGCAGGTGAGCTTGAAAGTGATCAGTCCTTCCAGCATTGATCTTTCGGTCAGTAAGACTGCTTCCCCAAATCCCGGAAGTGTTGGGTCAAGCTTGAGCTACCGCGTCACGGTCACAAACAACGGACCTGCGACTGCCACAAATGTCAGTCTCACCGACGCATTGCCTGCCGGAGTAACGCTTAATTCATCCAGCTCCCCAACTGGGCCATGCAGCGGTACTGGACCCGTCATTTGCGCGATCGGGAGTCTGCCGGCCAATACATCAGCCGTCGCCACCATAGTAGTAACGCCAAACACGCAGGGTCAGATTGTCAATTCAGCATCGGCGAACGCCAGCGAGACCGATAACGACAACAGTAACAACACGGCAATGATCACGACACTGATTCAGCCGGCGGCAGTTTCGCCATCGATGCTTGATCCCAACTTATCAGTCCACACCGTCATCAACGGACTCAGTCAGCCGACCAGCATCGCGCTGTTCGGCAATGCATTCTTTGTGCTCGAGAAGGACACCGGCAAAGTTAAATTTGTCATGAACGGGGCCGTGCAACAGATTGCGCTCGACCTTGCCGTTAATAGTGCGTCGGAACGTGGCCTGCTGGGCATAGCCTTGCATCCAAACTTTGCCTTCAATCATTTCGTCTATCTCTATTGGACCGAGAGCAGCACAGGCGCTGATTCAACCAATCTTGCGGATGTCGCGTTGTTGGGGAATCGCGTCGATCGTTACACTTGGAATGGCTCGACTCTCATATTTGATCGCAACCTAATCAAGCTGCGCGCTTACCAGGCCGACGCAAATCAATCGCTGCGCGGAAATCACAATGGCGGCGTGCTGCGCTTTGGGCCAGAAGGCAAGCTCTACATTCTGATGGGCGACAACGGCAGGCGCGGGTTTTTGCAGAACAATCAGCTTGGGCCGGTGCCCGACGATCAATACGGTGGGCCAGAACCAGATGATGCACATCTCACTGGTTTCGTTCTGCGTCCCAATGATGATGGCTCGACGCCAACAGATAATCCGTTCTACAACGCGGCGACTAGCCTAACCGGCGAAGCTGCGGCCAACATCAAGAAGCTTTACGCGTATGGCGTGCGCAATGGCTTTGGCCTCGCATTCGATCCCCTCTCGGGAAATCTTTGGGACCAGGAAAACGGTGACGATGCGTACGACGAAATGAATCGCATAACAGC
>JBDUCB010000029.1:0-6298 GCA_040003695.1 bacterium | reverse complement strand
TTCTCGATACAGGAGATCGAGAAATGTGCGCAGGTCAGCATGCATGTGGAGACGTCAGTATAGCGGCAGAGATAGTAAGGCGGAAGTCGAAGAGAGTCTAACTATCGAAGAGCGAGTTGGCCAATTGCGCGAGGCGCGGTCCGATGAGGTCCGTACCACCACGCGGTAGTGGATGGGTCAGACGTTGGCCATTTCCAATTGCCGATTTTCAATTGATTGATTCATTACACGCCCAAGCAACGGGACAATCGATAATTGGCAATCCGAGAACCCACCCGCTACCGCGAGGTGGTACTGACCTTCATGGGACCGCCACGTTAGTCCTGCATTCGGTGATGTTAATTCGCCGGTTGCTTTATCCGCAGCAGCGCTGAGTTCAAATCCATTTCCGCCACTGGAATCACTTCAACCTGTGGAAACTGTTGGCGCAGCGCCGGCAGAAATTCCTTCGCGTTTCCTACTACGACGATACTTGCGCTGCTAGCGGCCAGATGCGCACCGGCAAACTTTTGCACATCGCTCGCTGTGACCCCCTGCACACTTGTGATGTAACGATTAATCTCGTCGAAGCTAATGCCGTAAAGCGCCAATGACGCTACCTGCGAAACCAGTCCGGAAGCTGTTTCCAGGTTACGCGCGAAATTCCCAATCACGACTGCTTTCCGCGGTGTTAGTTCTACATCAGGAACGGCAGCCGAGGACAACCGGTTCACTTCCGTCAGCAAAAGGCTTGCAACTTCAGCGGCCGATTGGTTCTTAGTTTGAGCCGAAGCCACGAATGGTCCAACCTCGCGACGCGTATCGAGCGTGCTGGCCGCGCCGTAGCTAAGCCCGCGCTTGATTCTGATTTCCTGATTCAAGCGGCCGGAGTATCCACTTAACATCGAGTTGGCAACCAGGCCTCGATAGTAATCGGGATCCTTGCGTTGAATGCCCGTTCGCGCCAACACTACCGCGGCCTGACCAGCATCCGGTTTATCGATAACTACGATACGCGGTCTGGCGGACGCAGGTAGCTTGCTCGCCGGCAAGTTGGGCAACGCGGTGCTCGGCTTTGCCCAGTCGCCAAAGTATTGCTGTGCGAGTTTGAATGCGTTCGCAGCTTTAAGGTCTCCACCCAAGACAAGAATTGCATTATCAGGACGATAAAAACGGCCGTGATAAGCGACCACGTCTTTGCGATCGATTCTGGCAATCGACTGCGGCGTGCCGGCGAGCGGTTGGCCGTAGGGCGCATCACCAAAAACGACTCGTGCCGCAACATAACGCGCGATCGAACCGGGTTGGCCCAGTTCCACCGTCAGATCGTCCAGCGTTTGCAGTCGCAGACGTTCAATCTCGTCTTCTTTGAAAGTAGGGTGGCGCACTACGTCCGCCAGAATCTCCAGCGCTGGTCCAATCTTTGAAGACATCACGTTCACGCCCACGCGTGAAGAGTCCCAACGCGCGGATGCGTCAAGCGATCCGCCGAGTGCTTCGATCGCTTCAGCTATCTGCGTCGCGCTGCGTTTTTCAGTTCCTTTGGTTAACAGGTTGGCGGTCATGTTGCTAAGTCCCGCCAACTCAGGCGGATCAACTTCAGCGCCATTTGTAACTAATAGTTGAGCAGCAACCAACGGACTGCCATGTCGTTCAACCACAATCACACGCAGGCCGTTCGCCAGCGTCTTCTCAACCGGTCGCGGAAACTGGGCCGAGCGAGGCGATGCTGGTGGCGGCGGAGTTGCTTGAGGGGTTGCAGATTGAGCTGTTGTCCTTGCGGGCACACAGACGAATACAATCAGGAGAGGCAACGAGATCAGCGCGCGGTTGGTAAATGTTTTGATGTTCATCGTCCTTGCCCTTCCGTTACACGAGGCGCTTGATTGCTTGGAAGTCTTAGGTAGCTCGTCGATTGTCCAGTCTTAGGCAAGTAGTAGATCACCAGTCGATTTGCCGCCGTAAAATATTTTTTCATAACGCGCTGCACGTCAGCCGCAGTTACTGCCTGTAGTTGAAACAGGTCCGTGTTAACCCGATTAGGATCGCCGAATAACACCGCCGCTTCGCCTAGTGACAGCGCCTTACCATTACTTGTTTCGCGCTGCCGCAGTTCGTTAGTAACCAGTTGGTTCTTGGCCTTATCCAACTCCGCTGCCGCAACCGGTGCCTCCTGCATCTTCGCGATTTCAGCGAGCAATGCACGCTCGCCTTCTTCAGGTTTCTTTCCGCTGGCCAGCACCAGGTTGAAATAAAATACGCTGGCATCTTCGCGCAGGTCCGGTGTGGCATCGGCGCTTTGCGCCACTTGCTGTTCGTAAATTAGAGACCGGTAGAGCCGTGAAGATTCGCCCTGCGCCAATATGGTTGCTGCCACGCGCAATGCTGCGGTGTCAGGATTCCTCTCCGACGGCGTCAAGTAGGTCAGCGCGATCGCAGGCAGCGGCACATTGGGCGCGTAATGCGTTATCCGCCGCTCCGCAGTGCGGTCAGGCTCTTTGATACTAACGCGCGGCAGCGCAATGCTCGGTTTGGCAATCGGGGCCAAATATTTATCCACCCACGCATCCAGCTGCTTAGGATCGAAATCGCCGGCCACGACCAGCGTTGCGTTGTCAGGACGATAGAACGTCGAGTGGAATGCCCGCACATTCTCCAGCGACGCCGCGTCGAGGTCTTCAATGCTGCCGATGGTCGGTCTTTTGTATGGATGGGCGATGAACGACTGCTGCTCGATCAAGTATTCAAGCATTCCATAAGGCGGGGCCAGGTAACTCTGACGATATTCTTCCTCTACAACACTGCGTTCGGATTTGAAGTTGGGCTCATCAACCGTCAGTCCCGATAAGCGATCGGCTTCCGCCCAAAGCAATGTTTCTAAATAGTTCGAGGGCACGACTTCGTAATAGACCGTAACGTCAGCATTAGTAAACGCGTTGTTAAATCCGCCCACGTCCTCGGTCAAACGGTCCATCATTTCCGACTTCATGTTCCTGGTCGCCTTGAACATGATGTGCTCGAAAAGATGAGCAAAGCCGCTGCGCCCTGCCGGGTCATCTTTCGATCCCACGTGATACCAAACCTGAATTGCCACGGTTGGGCTGGAGTGGTCCACCGCGCTTAGCACGCGCAAGCCATTTGGCAAACTTCGATCCTGAAACTTCATTTTTGGCAGGGTGCCTTGCGCCCGCAAGACCTCTACGCAACCAAGTGCGATTGCAAAGATTGCGGCCAGCATCAACACACGTACAATTTCTTGCTGCTTCATCAAGTTAACTCCAGAAAAATGGATTCGCAGAATGCAACGCGGAATTCGAGGGCTCTTTGGTTCGCGCTGCTATGTACGCAACGCGCAAGGCGGGGGTTTCAATCGAGGTCCAGGGGATTACGATAGGGTTTGTCCTTGTCTTTCTCTGCTCGTTTCATCGCTTCCTGAAATTTTTCTTCAAGAATGCGGTCGCGATCTTTATGAGAGCTGAGTTCCTGCGCGAAGATCTGCTCGCGCACCTGTTTCTGCTTGTCGAGTCCTTTGACCATCTCGTCGAACGACGCCAACGGCTTGTTCTTTTCTTCGTGCGAAATCAACGCACCCGTTTCCGAGTCAATTGATAGCGTCGCTTCGCAGCAAGGACAGATAATGGTGAAGCGCGTCGTGTCGGCCATAAATTACTCTGTACGAAAACCAGAACTGAGATTGAGAAGTATACCATGAGGCGTCCGCCGGCAGCGGGGCCAAACCGTGCCTCGGTTTAATCGGCATTCTCAACAAAAAAGGGTGGCACGCACGCCACCCTTTGCTGCTGATCGTTGCGCATGTTTCTATTATGGTGTTACTGCCTTCTTGATGGCCCGACCCGTTTTCTTTGCGCCTTCGCCAGTCTTCTCAACTACAGTCTTTGTCCCTTCTGCTGTCTTGTGGCCGACCGTCCTCGCCGCGTCAGCCGTCTTGTCGCCAACGGTCTTCGCGCCTTCCTTCGTTGCATCGACAACGTCTCCGGTCTTATTGGCTACGAAACCTGCGGCATCCGCTATTTTATTGCCAGCCGCTTCCATCCAGTCTTCCGGTTCGTTCTTATTTAGCTCGCGCGCTTCGCCGCTTGGCGCGTAAACGGTTACTGTCCGCTTGCCATCTCGCGTGGTCACAACGACTTTTGAAACGCGCGGATTGCCGTGAAAGACACGTGTTTCGGTTCTCGCGCCGTTGGCGTCGACTGAAGTGGTAATTTCGGAATTATCCGGACCAGGACGGGTATTGTTGGTGGCTACTACTTCGGTCGTATTTGCATTCGCATTAGCGTTGTCATTATTGGTGGAAGTGCAACCAGCAGCCCCTGCCGCCAACGCTGTAAGTGCAACCGTCGCGAAAATTCTATTCTTCACTTATAAACCTCCTAAACCGTTTGGATGTCGCGCAACTGCCATTAATTCGGCAAGCAACGTGCCACCTTGTCCCTACCAAATTGACAATGTGTTTGCCGTCATTAGCCGGCACCCAAGTCGCAGCGTTGGCGGCAAAAACATACGGGCGAGCGTCCCGGTTCGTTCAGTTACAGTACGCGCCGCATCACGCTTACTGAGGGCTATGAGTTGGACCAATATCCAGGGTTGCTCATCACGTGCCCTTAGCGGGTGTGATCAGTTTGCCGTGGCTGCGATTGAGTTTTGCGGGAAATTTACGCGCGACCGCGAGAACTGCTTTCGTTCAAACGCCCAACCGCGCAGAATTTTCAACCGATTGAGACGTTTTTAGGCTAATATTCGTCCCGCTGGCACGAAAAATTGAACTGACTATTTTTTGCCAAGGAGCATATCAAGATGGATTCTGACTCGACGATGTGGGTCATTATTGGCGTTGTTCTGTTGCTACTGTTTTTTCTGGTTCTGATCGTCGGCGTCGGGTTGGCGATCTTTTTCATTTCGCGGAAACGCCGCAAGGCCCAACTCGCTTCCGCGTCGGCTGGCGCTCCCTCGTCATCTGATGTTGGTTCTTCGCCAACGCCGAAGATTGCGCCACCAGATGCGGTCGCAGCAGCAGCGGCATTCGACTCTGCTCAGCCCGGGTATGAATCCGCGCCGCCGGCGTTTGAACCACCGTTGACTTCGCCGGAGCCAAGCACGCCTGAAGCGACCGCTGACCTCCAACCGGCGCCGGATTCAGGTTCACTGGATTTCGATCCATCGAGAACCGTTGCGATAACGCGCGAGAAGACAGTCACAATCAGCTATGGGAACATCAAGTTCACCTCAGGGGTTTTGGCGGGTCAGGAATTCGAAGTGAAGCCCGAGGGCGCCTACATCGGCCGCGAAGCCAGTCTGTCGCAAATCGTCTTAGCCGATCCGCGCATTTCCAAACGCCATCTTTGGATCGGGGTGCGGGATGGCGTGGTGAAGATCGTGGATCAGGATTCCCGCAACGGCACCTTCATAAACGATCCGAGATCCGATCGCGTAACAGAAGCGAACTTAAACTCCGGCGATACCGTGATCCTTGGAGAATCAGACGTAGCCCGTTTTGAGTATCAAATGTGATGGGTAAACCGCGAATGCGCGAGCACCAAGTGCTCGCTTCACACAATGCAAAATATTTTGGGTTGAGAAAAGCGTGCGGTGAATGCTTTCTGGACTGTCTGGCGAATCCTGGACCATTTAAAGCTGAGCACTATCACCAATGCGCATCTTTGGGCGTCGCGGCATCTTTGGGCGACGTGGCATTCTGAGCTTGCGGAGCCAACAACAGAATTAAAGCGCACAGTGTTCCTAAGGATAGGTACTGAAACGAAGGCAATAACGCCTATCACAACCCACTGATCTGATCTGTTGACACAGTCTTACGTGCGGTATAGTCTCGTCGCGTTTCGGTAATCGCCGTTGCTCCCTCGTCGCCTCAGTTCTACAGTCCTGGTTTTGGTTCAGATGAGATAGACAAACTGCACAACACTAGATGCCCTTCGATTCGAGCGCGCGCGGCGGCATGCATCCTGAACAAATGCACTAGCGTTTTCCCGATCCAACACCCCAGCAGCTATTCTTCAGCTGACGGGTTTCAGAACAAAGGAGGAGATCATGATCTCAAGGAAGCTTTTTTCAGCGATCCTGGGGACATTTATGGCCCTATTGTGCTCGGGCGCCATTCTTGCACAACTCGGCACGGCGGGCATTAGCGGCCTGGTATCTGACACGAATGGCGCCGCCGTACCTAACTCACGCGTCATCGTAAAGAACAAAGCGACGGGACAGACACGGGAAACCACCGCCAGCGGTGAAGGTATCTACACCTTTCAGAACCTGCCGCCCGCTACCTACGAAATTCGTGTGGAAG
>JBDUCB010000213.1:0-6309 GCA_040003695.1 bacterium | reverse complement strand
AGTTCCGGGGGAGTTGTACATCGGCGGCGCCGGCTTGGCGCGGTGCTATCTGAACGATGCTGCACTCACGGCCGAACGTTTCCTCCCCAACCCTTTCAACGCCGAGAGTGGCGCTCGTCTATACGTGACAGGCGATATCGCTCGCCAACTTAGCGATGGGCGGATTGAATTTCTCGGTCGGATTGATCATCAGGTGAAGATCCGCGGACACCGGATTGAACTGGGAGAGATCGAAACGGTACTGGCCAAACATCGGGCAGTAAGGGAGTGCGTCGTTGTCGCGCGCGAGGATCTGCCAGGTGAGAAACGTCTAGTGGCTTACGTCCTTTCTGAATCGAAGCACGCGGGCGCGGCGGAACTCGACTCACTTCACGTAAAACAGTGGCAGAGACTCTATGACGAAACCTACAACCAAACCCTCGCAACCAGCGAACCTGCGTTCAATATCATTGGATGGAATAGCAGCTACACCGGACAGCCGCTACCTGAGGAAGAAATGCGCGAATGGGTCGACCAGACAGTCGCCAGAATTCTCTTGCTACGTCCGCGGAGAGTGCTGGAAATTGGTTGCGGCACCGGCCCCTTGCTTTTCAAGATCGCTCCCCATACGGAGGCATATCACGGGACGGATTTTTCTTCGGGCGTGATCACCCAACTCACCACACACCTTGAAAAATCGGGGGCGGGTTTTAGTCATGTAACGCTTTCGCACCGGGAAGCCAGCGACTTTGCTGGGATCGAACCGGAAACCTTTGATCTCGTTATTCTCAACTCAGTGACGCAGTACTTCCCGGACGTTGACTATCTCATCAAGGTTCTCGAAGGCGCCGCCAGAGTTACTAAGCGGGGCGGCGCTATATTCGTCGGCGACGTTCGCAATCTTGATCTGCTTACGACTTTTCACGCGTCAGTGCAATTTCACAAGGCGGCGCCGTCGCTCCCGGTTGACGAGCTGGCGTGCCGCGTCCGCAAGGCTGTCGCCGAAGAAGACGAGCTGGTTATCGATCCGGCATTCTTCAAAGCAGTCAGTCAGCAATTGGATAAAGCTTGCGCGGTGCAAGTGATGCCGAAGCTTGGTCGTTATCAGAACGAGATGACCAGGTTCCGCTATGACGCAATATTCAGGTTCAGTTCCATGGTTGCTGAAGCCGAAGTGCAGTGGATCGATTGGCGCGAAAGCGGACTTGATTTGGATGGCGTCCGCGGACTGTTGGCAGGACACAGCATCGTCGCCATCGCCAACGTACCAAACTCGCGCGTGCTATCTGATGCGCGAGTTCTTAGTCTCCTGAATGAGTTCAGCGCGAGTAACACGGTGTCGGACTTGCGCGACGCGATCAGGCAAGAATTGCACGCGGGCATTAGTCCTGACGCCTTCCTGGCTTTGGGTGAGGCGAACTCGTACGCCGTTCATTTCAGTTGGACCAATTCGGCTTCGGATGGCCGCTTCGACGTTGTCTTCGAAAAGGCGACTTGCAGCAATACGAATGGACTACTGCCACAGCGCTGGAAGCTTGAGAGAAGTGGTAAACCGTGGTTGGAGTACGCCAACCAGCGCTCACTGAAATCCTCTACGATCAGCCTAGTTCCGGAGCTGCTCGCTTTTCTGAAAACCAAACTCCCGGCCTACATGGTGCCGTCAGCATTTGTGGTTTTGGATGAGCTGCCATTGACGCCGAATGGCAAAGTGGATCGTCGTGCGCTGCCTGCGCCGGAGCGGTCTCGCGCAGAGGTGGGAGGACAGTATGTTGCGCCGCGCGATGATTTCGAAGAGATGCTGGCAAGGATCTTCAGCGAGGTTTTGGGTGTGGAGCTAGTGGGTGCAGCGGATGACTTCTTCGCATTGGGCGGTCATTCGCTGCTGGCCACTCAGGTTATTTATCGAATTCGTGAGCGTTGCGAAATGCAGTTACCGCTTCAGACCTTTTTCAAAAGGCCGACGGTAGCTGAGCTGGCAGCAGAACTGCGCCATGCCGGCAAGTTAGCAACCGGTGTGATCCCGCGGCAAGGGATGCAATCCGCCCCACTCTCGTTCGGTCAGCAACGCCTGTGGTTTGTGAATCAGTTGGTTCCCGGCACTCCAGTGCACAACATCCCGGCGGCCATTCGCCTCACCATTCCGCCAAATGTACCGGCCCTCGAACAGAGTCTGAACGAGTTGGTCCGGCGCCACGAAGCTTTGCGAACGAGAATATCCTGCGTTGACGGTATGCCGGTGCAACTGATTGCAAGCGAGTTGGCACAAGCTCTTCCGATCGTGGACCTGAGCGACTTGCCCCCGCAGTTGTCTAGAGATGAGGCGCGCCGAATCACGATTGAAGAAGCGCATCGACCTTTCGATTTGGTTCAGGGTCCACTTTTTCGATCAACCTTAGTTCGTATGAGCAGCAACGAACACGTGCTGCTCCTGACAATGCACCATATCATTAGCGATGGCTGGTCACTCGGGATTCTTTTAAGAGAATTGGGGGTCCTGTATGAAGCCTTTGCTAACGGACAACCTTCGCCGCTCGCTCCCTTGCCAATTCAGTACTCGGATTTTGCCTTGTGGGAAAGAGAGTGGTTGCAGACAGAGGAGCTCGAGCGCCAGTTCTCTTATTGGAAGCAGCAACTGTCCGACGCTCCTCAGGTCATTGAATTGCCGGCAGACAAGTCGCGGCCAAACGTGAAAACTTTCAACGGAGCGCGCGAGACGCTCAGCTTATCCGCGGACCTGGCTAACGATCTCAAGGCTTTTAGTCGTCGTGAAGGCGCGACATTGTTTATGACTCTCTTAGCCGCGTTCAATGTTCTGCTGCATCGCTCTACGGGTCAGGAAGACATTCTCGTCGGTTCGCCGATTGCCAGCCGTTCACGCACGGAGCTCGAGGGACTGATCGGGTTCTTTCTCAACAATCTGATACTCCGCGTAAGGCTTTCGAGCCAGAATAGTTTTCGCGAGGTCCTGGATCGGGCGCGTCAAACGGCGGTCGCCGCCTATGCCAATCAGAGTGTACCGTTCGAGCGGCTGGTCGAAGAGTTGCGGCCGGCGCGCGACGTGAGCCGCACTCCCATCATCCAGGTGTCTTTCAATCTGCTAAAGTTTGCGGACGATAAAATCAGGCTGCCTGGACTGGCGGAAGAAACTATCTCAGCCGCGGGAGTTTGGTCCCAGTCTGACGAAGCCTGGTCGCAATTTGACTTGACTCTTTATGTCAGGGAGCGGTCCGAGCAGTTGGATCTAATCACGGTTTACAGTACGGATCTCTTTGAGCAGGCCACGATAACGCGGCTGCTGCGCCAATTTGAGGGGTTGCTTCGAGAGGCAGTCGCACAGCCTGATAAGCCCGTCGGTGCGTTGTCTCTGCTGACCGACGCGGAGCGAACAGCGCTCATTGAAGATTTCAACACAGACTTTGAAATGGCCGAAACAGAACCGCAAGAAATGATCGATAGCAAAATGGTTGATGTCCTATGACGGAGTCGCTGGGAATACTAGGTGGCATGGGCCCGTTAGCCTCCGCCGAATTCCTGAAAACAATCTACGAATTTAATATCTCCGGCCCGGAGCAGAGTGCACCTTCGTGTATCCTTTATTCCGATCCCAGCGTTCCCGACCGCACCCAGGCAATCATGGCAGGATCCGAAGACCTGATGCTCGGTCGGCTAGTAACGGCCCTCGAGAATCTATCGCAACTCAAAGTCGGCAACATCGTGGTCGCCTGCGTGACCAGCCACCATCTGTTTCCGAAACTGCCAGCACATTTGTCAGCGAAGATCATCTCGCTAGTGGATTTGATAATTGCCGAAGTCCTGCGCAGCCAAAGGAAGAGTCTATTGTTGTGTAGTGACGGCACGCGGAAGAAGAGGCTTTTCGAACAGCACAAGCAATGGAGCGAGGCTCGGCAATTCATTGTGTTACCGAGTGACGACGACCAAACAACGGTCCACCGACTGATTTATCAGCTCAAGATGAATGGCAGCACTCATGACGCGATCCAATGCGTGTTTGAGCTGCTCGAGCGATATCAAGTGAATTCGTTTATCGCCGCCTGCACTGAGATTCACTTGTTGACCAAGCATTTGCTGCGCGATGGACTTCGCTCGCAGCAGTACCAGGCAATCGATCCCCTCATGACTTTGGCAAAGACCCTTGGGAGTTTTAGTTAATGACCGATCAGATCAAGAAACCGCTCGCAGCGACAAAGAATCCGGCAGCATTGATCGAGCTGTTGGACCAATCGTGCGAAAAGTTCAAACACCGGATCGCGATCGAATGTGGCCGCCGGCTGATCTCTTATGAGAGTCTTGATCGATCGGCGAACAGACTGGCCAATCAGCTAATCGCACTTAACCTCAACAAAGGCTCAATCATCGCGGTCGTGCTCAACGATCGCATTCAGATAATCACCGCGTTGATTGGAATCCTGAGGGCCGCTTGTGTATTCGTTCCTTTTGATCCCGACGGTCCGGAGGAGCGTCTGCGACAAATGCTCGGGAGTCTTGCTCCAGCGTGCTTTATTGTCGACTCAGATTTAAGACAAAGCATTGCCGAAGGAGACAGCGTCTTCGGATGCCCGGTGCGCGTTGAGCGCGTCATCAGTCTCGACGACGAGGAGGTCACTGATGCGGGCGCCGGTGCCTTCGATCGCCCCACCGTCTCGCATGACCCCGACGATCAGTGCTACGTGTATTACACTTCGGGATCTACGGGAGTGCCAAAGGGAATTGTAGGCCGGTTGAAGGGCCTTGGGCACTTCATAAATTGGGAGATCGATACTTTCGGTATTGCCGCCGGCACGCGCGTGAGCCAACTAACCCCGCCTACTTTCGACGCGTTTCTGCGGGACGTGCTGGTGCCGCTTTGCGTCGGCGGGACTATTTGCATTCCGCCGGACCGAACTACCCTCATGGATCCGCCGTCGCTGATTGCCTGGCTTGACAGCAGCAAGATCAATCTGATTCATTGCGTGCCCTTTATCTTTAATGCGATCGTTCATGAACACCCGCAAGCAAACAAATTCACCTCCCTACTGCTTATCCTGATGGCCGGTGAGTCACTTCCGGCATCGGACGTCAGAAAATGGATCAACACCTATGGTACCCGGATCAAACTGGTGAATTTGTATGGTCCAACCGAAGCCACGATGGTCAAGTTTTATCACGTGATCGAACAATCTGATTTGGAGCGAGGGTTCATTCCTATCGGCAAACCGATGCGCGGAGCGAAAGCAATCCTCCTCGACCAGGAAGGCAATGTGTGCCCGCCCGGAGTGATGGGTGAAATCTATATTAGGACCCCCTACCTCACTCTTGGTTATTACGGGAAGCCTGAGTTGACAAGGGAGGCCTTCATCCCAAACCCGTTGACGAAGGCCACGAACGACATTGTGTATAAGACCGGCGATCTGGCGCGAGTGTTGAGCGATGGAAATTTTCAGTTCATCGGCCGTGGCGATAATCAGGTAAAGATTCGCGGAAATCGAGTCGAGCTCGGTGAAATAGAAACCACTCTGGAAAGGCATGACCTGATCCGGAAAGCAGTCCTTACCGTTAGCGATGACTTGCCTGCGGGCAGCGGTCTGGTTGCGTATGTGCTCTCTGAAAAAGAGGAGGGTCTTGAGATCGAGCAGCTACGAAACTTTCTCAGTCAAAGGCTACCGGACTACATGATGCCGGCAGCGTTCGTGCAATTGGACGCGTTCCCCCTGACCCCGAATGGCAAGGTAGACCGTCACGCGCTGCCGCCGCCCGGCGTTGCTCAGGAGTTAGCGAAACAGTTTGTAGCGCCGCGCAACTTCACCGAAGACATGCTGGCAAAGATCTGGCAGGAAGTGCTGAACGTCGACCGCATCGGCGTCTTTGATAATTTTTTTCAGTTAGGGGGACATTCATTGAAGGCGACACAGGTCATGTCTCGCGTCAACGCGGCCTTTCGGATCGAATTGCCTTTGCACACACTTTTTGAAACCGGAAACGTGGCGGCGCTGACGGCAATTATTGAGGATCATCTGATCGATGAACTCGGGGAGATGTCGAATGAGGAAGCGGCCCGGCTCTCGAACGTAAAATCATAGTAATGCCAACCGATAATAGCGTAACAGAAAAGCGAGCCAGACTTTCGCCGGAAAAGTTGGCGTTGTTAGAGCAGCGACTGCGTGGCGCAAATAGCCTTGACGCCGGTCGCAGCAGGATTCAGAGCCGCCCACACGATGGCGCTCTTCCGCTGTCGTTCGCCCAGCAACGCCTCTGGTTTCTGAACCAAATGGAACCGGACAGCGCGGCCTACAACATCTCACGCGTGTTCTCGTTCGACGGTCAACTCGATCG
>JBDUCB010000406.1:0-6312 GCA_040003695.1 bacterium | reverse complement strand
GCCAAAACTAAAGACAGTCTTGTTCAGCACGTTATCGATTTCAATCACTGGTCGCAGCCGCATTTTTTGATTGATGCGAAACTCGCGCGTCACGTTGAGGTCGAAAAAGAATTGACCCGGACCCTGCCCGGCGTTGCGCGGTAAGTTTCCGGTTTGTCCAATGGTCGGCAGCGCAAACAGATTGAGAATTGATGGATCGATCGGATCGCCAGGCGCGCGCCAGTGAAGCAGTTTTGTATCGCCACTAAAAATCGGGCGATCATTGCCCACGTCATCCAGGTTGCGATCGTCACCACCGATGGAGATGTTGAATGGCGCGCCCGAGGACAAACGCAGGATAGGTGCCAAACTCAGCTTGCCCAGTTTGCGCGGTGTTTCAAACGTGCCTGAGAAAACAAAGCGATGCCTGCGATCAAGCAGGCTGCGGGAGCGCTCGGCAAAGAAGTTCCCCGGCGTCAGTGCATCAGAAGTGTTTACGATACCGTCATCGGTCAAGTGGGAAAACGTGTAGGCTCCGCGGAAGGACAGACCAAAGCCCGCGGTGCGTTTGAAGCGCTTGCGCAGCTCCATAGTCAAACCATGATAGAAGCTGTTGCCCGAGGAGATTAGTTGCTCGATCTCGCTGCGAGTTGGGTCAGGCCGGAAACGGCTCAGTGCCGCCAGCGCCACTTCCACCTGCGTAGTTGAAGTAAAACTATTCAAGTTGATTACCGAGATCGGCACGCCAAACTCGTTCACGCGAATGACCGCATTTGGGTTGGCGGGATCGAGTGGACCAAGCACAAAGCGGACCAGCTCGCCGGCAGTCGAGGCGTTGTAAAGCGGGCGCGCGCCGTTGGGACCGCTGTGAAAGTTTACGAAATCGCGCGACGCCAGATAGTCGGAAAAGTTTTTGAGACCCGCCGGCACGCGTGGCGCGTTGACATTAAATTCGCGCCATAGATGTAATCCGCGATTGAAGGTATAGTTTGTTTCGAAAACAAACCCACGGCTTAGGTCTCTTTCAAAACCGACATTGGCCTGATAACTCTCTGGTATGCGCAATGCCGGATCGAGGCGGCGAGAGAAGCCGGTATTGAGGGAACCGAATTGCTTTACCAGTGGCGAATCTGGGGTCAGCACCTGGGGAAACGTTAGATTGTTTTTAATGAAGTTGCGGTGAAAATCAGCGCTGCCAATTAGTCCAGTGGAGGGATCAATCAAATCATTTGTATCAAAGAAGAGTTGTTGAGCGCCGAGGGTGAAATCGTCGATGGTCCGCAGCAGCGCACGATTGTAGAAAATTCCCGCTCCTAATCTGATTACCGTCTTACCCGACTTGAACGGATCGTAAGCAAGCGACACCCGTGGTCCAAAGTTATTCAGATCGTGGATGATCGTCTCTTCTTCCCAGCGCAAGCCAAAGCTAAAGGTCAGGTTTGGCCGCAAGCGCCACTCGTCCTGAAAAAAGAAACCGAGGTAAGTGTTTTGTTGAGTTGATTCAGCCTGAAAGTTTTGGCGAAAACGGCTGGGCGCGTTCATTAGGAAATCCGCCGGGTTAGAGAAGCTAAAAGTGCCGGAGACGTCCGAAAGATCGATGAAGGTTGAATTGATGCGCTGCACATCGCCACCGAATTTGAGCGAGTGTGCGCCGAGCACCCACGAGAGCACCTCCTGCGCCTGGACGCGCGACTCGCGACGATCGGTTGCGCCGGAAGTGGAAGAACCGGCGACGAGTGTGCCGGAACGTTGGTCCGGGTCACTGGAAGGCAGCGGATCATCAAGAGTAATCAGCACGACGGGACTGCGTCCGCCGCTCGCTTCTACCGCGGGCGTTAAGCGTGAAAATTGAACACGGGTTTGATTGACGATGGTCGGCGAAAAGACGTAATTGTCAGTGTAAGAGATTGCATCAGTCTTCCTTGTCCTACCTAACAGCGCTTCCGCCAGGCGATTGCCGCCGCCAAATTGTCGCAGGTTATTCTGACGTCCCAACTGGTAAAGGATGGAGCCGTTGTGCACTTCCGAAAATTTATGATCGACACGCGTGGTAAAGATATTGTTCTTGTTCGGCGTCGAGATTGTTGAGATGAAAGGCGCGACGCCGGCCTTGGATCGCAGATCCCCGATCACTGCTGGATCGGTAACTGTCGGCGCCGGCAGCGGGAAGAGCGGGTTCTGCTGAATGGGCACCAGCGTGTCTATCGTTGCCGAGTCGACCACCGTGTTGTATTCGTAAGCGCTAAGAAAGAAAGTGCGCTTGCGCCCGTCATAAAACGGGAGCCTGACCGGACCGCTAAGTGTGAAACCTGGATTGTGCTCTTCAAGCGGCAAGCGAACCAAACCTTTTGCTTTGTTGTTAGAAGTGTTCGCATTGAAGATGTCGTTGCGGAAAAAGTAGAACAGTCGTCCGCGATAGCGATTTGAGCCGCCGCGTGTGCGAATGTTGATGCGGCCGCCTGATGCGCGTCCGTACTCAGCCGAAAACTGGTTCGTAATAATCTGTACTTCTTCAACCGCTTCGATCGAAGGTTGAAAACGCTCGCGCGCGGCGCGGTCGTCGTTGTTGTCGAGACCATCGATCGTGATGTTGTTGGAAAATGCCTGGCCGCCCGAGAGCGAAAACGTACCGGCTTCTTCAGGAGTATTCGCCGGGTTGCTGTTGCGATCTTCAGCGAGGTCGCGTGTGGAGAGCGGCTCTTCGGAAACACCGGGCAGCGTGAAGATCAGATCGAGCGGCGAACGAGTAACGACGGGGAGCGATTCAACTTCAAGTTCCGTAACTGTGCCGCCAACAACCGTGCGCGTAGTGTCGACCGGCGGCATGTCGGTTTCGCTTATTACGAGTGCTCCGGCGCGCAGTTCCGGCGGCTGCAAGGTGATATCCAGTTGCAGATTTTGGCCGGAGATAGTTGTCAGTCCAACTTTTTCTTCCGGTGCAAAACTTGTGAAAAAAACTTTCAGATTGTAGAGGCCAGGCTGCAATTGGATCAGGCGATAGCGGCCATCTGAGTCGGCTACTACCGTGCGCTCTATGCCGGTACTGACAAGCGTTGCCGTGACAGTTGCGCCCGGAATGATGGCGCCGTTTTGGTCCATCACACGACCAGTGATCGTAACGTTATCGAGATCCTGCGCAGCAGTGTTTATGGGATGGACGAATAGCGACGCCGTTATCAGCAAAGCGATCAGCAGCGTCGAAAGACAGAAACTGGGGGCGCGCCTCATCAGCTTGTAGGCTTTGAACCGGAGTTAAAGTCGCGAAGTCCGAACCTGACATTCGTGCCAGCGCTCGGGGCGAAATCTTAAAGTTCTTGAGTGGGTGATGGTAAAGCGTTTCGTGGCGGCTAACTGTGAGCAAAATCTAGCACGCGAGAAAAATTCAAACAAGCTTCAGCCGTGATTCGCGATTCGCTCTGCATGAAAGAAAACTTGCAACGGCTAGCCGCGTGAAACAGTGCGGCGTCTTAGAGCAGATGCGCGCGTGAGCGGGACCAGCGCGTCGCTGGTGCCTTCGGCAGGAGGTTCGACGAAGTTAGTTAACTCTTCTGCATGCGACTGGAGATACTGAAAGAAGCGTTCAAACTCCTGCTGCATGGCGTCCATCTTTTCGCGCATGTTGAGAATGATTTCCACGCCGGCAAGATTTACGCCCAGGTCACGCGTCAGCGCAAGAATAAGCTCCAGCCGCTCGAGATCGGGATCGGTGTATAAACGCGTGTTGCCTTCAGAGCGCGACGGCTTGAGGAGGCCCTCGCGTTCATACATGCGTAGCGTCTGCGGATGCAGGCTGTATTGCTCCGCCACGGCGCTGATCGTATATGTCTTTGGCTTGCGCTTCATAATTCGTAAATCGTCAATCGTAAATCGTAAATAGTTAAAACCGAGATCTTCTATTTACGATTTACGATTCACGATTTACTACTCCAAACCCATTTCCACTCGCGGGTTTTCGTCGTTCAGTTTCGAATACTGCCGCAGCAGTTCTTTTGTCTCTTCAGAGATAACCTTCGGAAGCGTCACTTGCACCTCAACAAACTGATCACCGTGTGCGCCGGGATTGCGCAATGAAGGCGCGCCTCGCTGGCGCAAGCGAAACTTTTGTCCTGACTGCGTGCTGGGCGGGATCCGCAGTTGCGCCTTACCCTCAACGGTCGGGACTTCAATCTTTGCTCCCAACGCCGCTTCCGGCACCGTGATGGGAACGGTCACGTAAATGTTGTCACCTTTGCGCGTGAAATATTTGTGCGGGCCGACGTTGGTGATGATGTGCAAATCTCCCGGCGGCGCGCCGAGTCGACCGCCCTGGCCCTTTCCCGGAATGCGCACGCGCGATCCTGTTTCGACTCCGGCGGGGATACGCACTTTGACGGTTTCAGTCTTTGGCACCACCCCCTTGCCGTGGCACAACGAGCACGGGGATCGCCTGCGGCCAGTGCCGCTGCAATCCGGGCACTCCTGCGCAAAGCGCAATCGTCCGCCGGAGCGCTGCACCTGGCCCGTGCCTTTACACGTCGCACAAACCGTTAGTGGTCCACCAATGTCGCCCGCGCCGTTGCAACGTGAGCATTGCTCGGAACGATTGACTGTAAGATTGGTAGTTAGTCCTTTGATCGCCTCTTCAAAGGAAAGCGACAGAGGCATTTCGATGTCCGCGCCGCGCTTCGGTTGCGGTCGTGGTGGCTCCTGCTCTTTCACGCCCCCGCTAAAGAGATCGGCAAAAATGTCGCGGAAACTCGAGCCCCCGCCGGATGGCGTAGCGGCGCCCCAGTCAAAGCCGCTGAAATCAAAACCCGGAGTCGCGCGTCCGGTACCGCCAGGTGTGGCGCCGCGCGCGGCAGCATCCGCCAGATTTTCTGAGTACTGGCCAAACTGATCGTAAACCTTTCGTTTCTTTGGATCGGAAAGAACGTCATGCGCTTCAGTGGTTAATTTGAAACGCTCCTCGGAAGCTTTGTCCCCGGGGTTGACATCAGGATGGTACTTGCGCGCCAGGCGGCGATAAGCCTTTTTGATCTCTTCCGGCTTCGCGTCGCGCTTTATGCCCAGTACTTCGTAATAATCTTGTTTCGCCATTTAAGAGCCGTGAACAGTAAATAGTGACAAGTGACAAGTTTCGAGAAGGCCAGACTTGTCACCTGTCACTCGTAACTTGTCACTCGTCGTTTATTTGTTCTCGTCTACATCGACGTATTCGGCGTCGATCACGTTGTCGTCGCCGGCGGCGCCGCCCGAAGACGACGCTCCCGCAGCCGAAGCCTGATCTTCCGTGGGCGTCTCACCACCCGGCGTTCCGGTTTGTTGGTAAAGCGCCTCCGCCATCTTATGCGAAGCAGTCTGTAGTTGGTCGAATGCGGAATTTAATCGATCCACGCCACCTTCCGCTAAAGCCTTCTTCGCTTCGGCAATGGCCGACTCGACGTCAGTTGCCACTGCGCCAACCTTTTCACGGTTGTCGTTGAGCGTTTTCTCCATCTGGTAAGTAAGTCCATCCAGACGGTTGCGCGCTTCGATCTCCTCTTTCTTCTTCACATCGTCGGCGGCATGCGACTCAGCATCGCGCATCATCTTGTCGATCTCTTCTTTCGAAAGACCCGAAGACGCTGTGATGGTGATCTTCTGCTCGCGGCCGGTACCCATGTCCTTGGCAGACACGTTCACAATGCCGTTGGCATCGATGTCGAAAGCTACTTCAACCTGCGGCATGCCGCGCGGCGCCGGTGGAATACCGACTAAATGGAACTTGCCGAGCGTGCGATTATCCGCAGCCATCGGGCGTTCACCCTGAAGCACATGGACCTCTACCGATGTTTGATTATCGGAAGCCGTGGAAAAAATCTCCGACTTGCGCGTTGGAATCGTCGTGTTCCGTTCGATCAGTTTGGTAAAGACACCGCCAAGCGTCTCGATACCCAAACTGAGTGGCGTCACGTCAAGCAACAGAATGTCGGTCTTTTCGCCTGACAAGACGCCTGCCTGAACCGCAGCGCCGATTGCCACAACTTCGTCAGGGTTCACGCTCTTGTTCGGTTCCTTGCCAAACAAATCGCGAACCATCTCCTGCACCTTCGGTATGCGCGTCGAGCCACCGACCAGAACCACCTCGTCGATCTTTTTCGCGTCCACGCCCGCATCCTTGATGGCCTGCTCTACCGGTGATTTCAAACGGCCGAGAATTGGCTCAGCTAACTGCTCAAACTTCGCCCGCGTAAGTTTCATCGCCAGGTGTTTTGGACCTGACTGATCCGCGGTGACGAACGGCAAATTAATCTCCGTTTCCATCGTGCTGGAGAGTTCGATCTTCGCTTTCTCTGAAGCTTCCTTCAAACGCTG
>JBDUCB010000023.1:0-6318 GCA_040003695.1 bacterium | reverse complement strand
GATTGATTCCCTCCCCAGCTCGTCGATGTTTCTCGTTAATATTTGTCAGAGGTAAGCGGATGAGAAAATTATTAATTCTGATCGCGGCACTCAGTTGTGCGGCGGTCATTACCGTTGCCGGCAGCGCAAGCTTTTCGCTGCAGGAGCTTCCTAAAGAGAGCAAGACGCAGCCGAAGGAAGTGGTGCTCGATAAGGATAGCCAGTCAGACAAGTATGGGGATGTTGCTTTCAATCATGAAAACCACGCGACGAAAATGTACAGCGTCGATGGCAAGAGCGTCCTGTCCTGTGTCGAGTGCCATCACACCGATCAACCCGTCTCGGCATTGACAGCGCCCCTCAAAACTTCCGAACGGAATGCCGTGTTAACCGCCGCGCTGCTTCAGGCAGCCGATTCAAAACCAGTCAAGACTTGTCGGGCTTGCCACCTGCAAGCCGGGGATGACAGCGCCACCATTCCGACAGTGACTTATCCGGACAAGCTTGCTCCGACTAAGCTTACGAATGAAGTGGCCTATCACACCAATTGCAATATCTGCCACGACAAAGCGATCACTGCCAGACCCGCGTTAAAAGGAAAAGTTCCCGGCTCGAACGATTGCCTGCCCTGTCATAAACCAGTTAGCTAATCATCGACCATGCGAACACGTCTCATTAGCACCGGGCTTTAGCCCGGTGGCTTGGACGCATTGATGTACGGGAAACCGTTTAAACGGTTTCATTTTCGTGTCACCAGGGAATCACCCGGCTGAAGCCGGGTGCTAATGAGATACCGCCAATAGCGATGCACCCCACTGACGCTTCTCTCTTACGTGCTGAACGTGACAGGAAATGCAGTTTGGTTTGTCCTGAGCGATTATCATCCGGTTATTGCCCGGTTCAATGCTGCCGTTATGACACTTGGCGCAGGTAGTCCTGGGCGTTTGCCGATCAATGGGATTGAAAGTCTTGTGGCAACTTGAACAGGATAATTCGCCATCCGCATTGCCATTTAGTCCTGGCACGACGTGCACGCGTTGAACGTGGAGAGAATGAAACTGCTTGCTGTGCCAGGCCTCATCGGTGTCCGTTGGCAGGCGCGCGATAGCGATGTTTTTCAGTGACCACTCTTCTGCGTCCAGTCCCTTCCAAATCCAATGCTGATCCTTTGCGGGATAGCCAAAGGTTCCCCCATGAGGCGTCGAAACCTTGTGACCGTTGTAAGTCTTTTTTTTCGCATCGTTATGACATGCGCTACAACCGACCAGGGCCGCTTCTGCTGCTTTGAAATTTACACCCCGATGTTCCGCATGGCAGGTAACACAACCGATCCCAGCGGCGACGTGCGCTGGGATCACGGTCGGGACAAAAGCCTCAGCTGTATGACATGACGAACAGTTCTTTTCCATGTTGCCAGTCAACGAATGACAACTTCTGCATGAGCCATTTGCTCGCGAGGCTATGGGCGGAAACATATCCAATTTACTTTTTGCGTGTGCCTCTGAGACCGGAGCCGGCGAGTATGCGTTTGCATACCAATACGCCGCAGCGATCGAAAGCAGACCAATGACTATCGCGCCCCAGGAAAAGACCGACACCGGCCAACGCGAGGCAAGATCGCTTGTTGGCCGCCAATTAAATTGCGTTTTGCCGGCGCGTCGCTGGCTTTTCGGGAAGAGCGGTGAAGGTCTAACCATCTTGCCCGCTTCGCGAATGCGCTTGTCCCAAAAAATATCGAGCGCTTTATCGCCAGGCAGGGGCGCAGCGCGCGCTTTCGCAGGAGCCTTCTTTTCTTCGCCGGGCACTTCCAGCGGCAAGAGTTTTGCGGTTCCTAAATCCGGACTGCTGGAGTCGACGGCCTCGACTGTTCGTCCGATTTGAAGTGAAACTTTGATTACGAGCGCGCTTTCCGCCTCGTCAATCTCCAGAATAAAAGGCCCAACCGCCAGAATGTCGCCAGCCGCCAACGCTTCATTGTGATCGACTGGCTTGCCATTAAGTATCACCGGATTCGACGGCCGCAAACCAAAAAGGTAATAGTTTCCGTCGACGACTTTGATGCCGGCCTGGACGCGCGATACCGCCGGATGATTCAGTAACAACTCGCAATCGGTCAACCGGCCAATCAACAAACCGTCACTAATGACGGTGAGCGGATCCTGGACCAGGTCCTCGCGAATGATTACGAATCTGTTTTCCGACATCTGATGTTTGCTAGTTGTTTAGAGTACAAGCTTCAGCTTGTCTTACACGAAATCTACAACCTAAAGGTTGAACTCTAAACAAAATCACTTCACGGCGAAGTACACAACTTGAATTACATGCACCACCATCAGTGCCAGCATGACCGAAGTTGAGATTACATGCGGAGCAATCCAGACCCTCATTGCCCGATGGAGGTAAATCAACGCATCGACGCGCCGCAAGGTAACTGCCGTTTCCAATGCTTTCAGCAGCAATGCGCGCTCTTCGGTTGTTGCCATCCGCGTCAAGCGATCTTTAAATGGCTCGCGCGCCTCGGCCAACAGCGCAGTCAGCGGCTCGCGCTTGATGATTTGACGCAGCAGAAATGAAACAGTGAGAAAGTCTTTCACGACGCGCTCCTTAATCTCTTCACGCAGCCAACCTTCGCTTTGTTGTGTGATTTCCGCCAACTCTTTTTGCAGCTCCTCGCGCCGGCCAATTAGATCTTCAATTAGCAACGGTTCGCCTTCAATGCTGGTAAGAATTCGCGGCGCGATGATGTACGACGCAATCCCGAACAAGCCTGACAAAATCACTGCATCAAACGCGATGTAAAGAGAAGTGGTGAGCAGTCCGCCCGTGTGTGGGCCCGCATGAAACAGCAGTACGACACCGGCGATCGCGCCGAAATAAACATGGACCAGCAGCCAGTAGCGAAGCGCGCCAGCGCGCCGGCGGTAAATCTGCTTGCGCAACGGGTACGTCATCACCGCGGCTACACCGAAAAGTCCCGTCAGGCCCGTGCCCCAACGCATCGTCACCCAACTCGAGGCCAGCACTCCATTGAATCCATATTTTGCCAGACCCCAAATCGTGGCAATGGTAACGAGCAACGTCAGAACAGCCCCGGCAATGTGGAACATCCGGGCCAACGGATCGCTCTTATGAATGTTGCGCCCGAACGCTTGTGTTTCGTTTTGAAAGATCAAGCCCTGGGTGGTTTCTACTTCGTCAAAATACTTAATCGGATCAACTCGCGCCAGCGCGCCTGTCGGACAATTCTCTTCGCATGAGTACGCCTGGCGACCGGCGCCCTGTGGGTTAAGTGGCGTGTGCTCGCAAAGGTTGCATTTGATCGCCACCACATCGGCGGCTGCATCTGCCGGCATGGCGAGAGGCGCTGCGGCCAGAGTAAATGCTTTCTTCAGTGTGCCGAATAGATCAAACTTCGCAATGCCGCTGGCATCGCGCGGCATCATCGAGATCGCATCGTAAGGACACTGCGTCGCGCAATCGAAACATCCGATGCAGGTAGCCGGATCGATGTCCACATAACCGCGCGGATCACGAAAGATTGCGCCGGTGGGACAGCCGGTCAAGCATTCGGGATCTTTGCAGTGCATACACACTTGCGGCGACAACACATGTTGCGTGTGCTGGCTCCCGATAGTTACCGGCCTGGTAATGTTGATGCCGCGGCGCAACAATCGTGACTGTCCGTGAACTTTGTGACAGGCGAGCGAACAATTGCCGCAACGCACGCACAGATCCATATCCATTACCAACAGGTTCGCGCCATCGACTATGCCAGTGGCAATCTCTTCCTCCGCAGAGGCAAGCGCGCGCAGGTCTTTGACCTCTTCAATTGCCGGCGGCCTGTCGTCAACAGTTGAAAATGCTGAGAAGGCACTGATGATGCGATTCCGCAATTCGGGATCGGCGGCAAGTGGCGTCACAGGAATCTCGATTACTTCCGTGCGCGCCATCACTGCAGCGGTGTACTTCCATGCTTCAGCCTGCTTCGCGCCTTCTAAACCCAAACAATTGCCGGTCCCCAGAAAATCCGCGCCGATGCTTTGGCCCACTCCCGATGCAACACCAGTCGAGGTTGGATCGACCGGCACTCCGCTGACTCGTCGCACCCAACCGCTCTTAATTAAGAGCACCTTATCGATCGGTGTTCCCTCCTGACAAAGCACATGGTGCTTGGCATAGACCATGAACTTGCCGATGTCGCGAAGCTTCTCAACTATTTCGTCATCGGCAACCCGGCCCGGCTGGCTTAGATCTTCGAGAGCCCGACCGAAGCCATGTTCACGATATGTTTCATCGAGCACACGACCAAACTTCGGCAGCTTCCGCAGCAGACGAAGCGCGGGTCGCGTCACTTCCATCACAGTCGCTTTTGCATGCTGCGGCACGAGCACAGTTGCGTTTCGTTCTACTCCGGCAAGCACAGCCATTTCTCCGAAACACGTGCCAGGCTGCAGGCGACTAATTTTTCGTTGCTCTGTTGCCGACTGAGTAATGTAAACGTCGAGCACGCCACTCACGGACAGGTAAAATGTGTTTCCGCCCCACTCTCCCTGACGCATGACGGTTTCGCCACTGTCATAAGCGAGCAGGCGAACGTAGGGGCCGACGCGCTTGCCGTTGCCATAGTCACGCCCATCGACGATCACTTCCAGATCGCCCGCGTTCTTTAGCTTTCCATTTACTTCGATGAAGAGTTCTGAGGTAAGTTCGAGAGACTTCAGACAGGCAAGAATTGCTTCGCGATCCGTGATTTCCCGCGGCATGTCCGATTTATACTACGTCGGGGAACAAAGATAAATAACAATCGGAGTACCGCTCCTCCTTTTGACTTCCACACACCGATTTTCAATCGCCCCACAGGCAACGAGAAGCATTGGGTCAGTGTTCCGTAGCATCTCATTAGCCCCTGGCTTCAGCCAGGGGTTAAGTGAGCTCAACACAATCCGGAAACCGTTTCAACGGTTTGCGGGTGGAAAACCGTTAAAACGGTTCGTGTGCCCTCGTTGCCTACTCGGTCACCGCACTGAAGTGCGGTGCTAATGAGATTTCAAAACCAACACTGCACCTCAAGACTCAAAGCTGCCAAGCAGAGTTTGCAAAGTTATGGCTGCGTCGTGCTTCGCACCAACGGCAATGCTTTTCATTGGCCGCTACCGAAAATTTATCTTATAGTGAATCGGTTATTTAATCTTCGCGCGGAACTACCTTAACGCCTTCATTCAAATGCCATTGGATTCCCTGCTCTCGCTCTCGCTCGAACAACAAATCGGTCAATTCTTCTTCATTGGTCTGCCTGGCACTGAACTGGACGCGGAAGCACGCGCTCTGATTGAAGAAGTGCGGCCAGGTGGCATCATCATCTTCGGGCGCAATGTAGCCGGGCCTCAGCAATTGCGTGATTTATTGGACGGCGTGCGCGAATTGCTGCCGGTTGCGCCGCTGCTTAGTGTGGATCAGGAAGGCGGATTGGTTGACCGCCTGCGCAAGATTTTTACGCCCATGCCTTCCGCTCGGACGATTCGCGAGCATGGCGATTTGGCCGGCGCGCGTGGGCTCGGCCGCATAAGTGGCGAGGTACTGCGGCTGCTTGGCTTTAACATGAACTTTGCGCCTGTGATGTCAATTATGACGGAAGAGCGCGACCTGCTTTCGAATGGACTTTACTCGCGTTCCTTCGGACGATCACCGGGAGAAGTGCTTGGCTACACCACGGTCTATCTACGTGGCTTGCAGGAAACCGGCATGATCGGCTGCCTTAAACACTTTCCGGGAATCGGCGCCGGTGAAGTTGATTCGCACGAAGAAATGCCGATGGTCAGACTTACTCATGAAGATTTGATGGCACAGGATCTCGCGCCTTACATCGAATTATTTCAACGCAGAGACGATCGCGTGCGCTGCGTGATGATAAGTCACGGCGGCTTTCCCAATATCGATATTCGCCAAGGCGTTACCGGCGGTTTGCTCGAGCCTGCATCGCTCAGCCATAACATCGTTACCAACTTGCTGCGGAAAGAGTTGGGTTTTCAACACCTGGTGGTTACAGACGATTTGGAGATGGGCGCCATTGCCAAACACTGTGAGATCGAATCCGCGGTAGTACGCGCGTTTGTCGCCGGCGAAGACATGATGCTGATTTGCGCGCATCCGGAGATTATTCGCCGCGGCTATGATTCGCTTCTAAACGTCGCGCGTGACGGCAAGTTACCAAAGGATCGCATGCGCGCTTCGCTCAAACGAATCGCTTCAATGAAGTCGATTGTCAAACCACCGCCACCTTTCGATCTGGATCGAATCGATGCGTGGGAGCCGAAGATCAACGCGATGTTCCTGGTGCAT
>JBDUCB010000387.1:0-21264 GCA_040003695.1 bacterium | reverse complement strand
GAGGTCAAAGCCACAATCGCTAGCTTCCGCCGCTAAACGGCGCGCCTCATCCTCCGCGCCATGATCGAGGCCTTGCAGATCCACAATTGCCAGATCTATTTCCTGTGGCGAGGAAATGACCTGCGCCGGCTCGCCGTCGGCAAGCGCAAAATTTGTTCGCAACGATTCATGTCGCGCCACCAAAATGTTGAGGGCGTTCGTCAGCGCCTCGACGTCAAGCCGGCCCCTGATCCGAGTCGCTCGCGCAATATTGAACGCGGCGCTTTGTGGATCCAACTGATCCAGAAACCACAAACGTTGCTGCGCAAATGAAGTCGCCACCGTTCGCGCTTGCTTCGACTTTTTGCGCAACAAATCCGCAAGTAACGCTCGTTTCTCTTCCGGAGACAGCTTTAATCCCTTTTGCAGAATACTCATTCTGTTTTCAGTTGGTCTCGGCCAATGTTTCGTTCAGCAAAGCCTCGACGGCATCATCGGACAAGTCATCGATTCTCGCCAGCAGATCATCTGCTCGCGACGCAATTTCTCTTCTGACCAATTTCGGTCCTTCGGTAACATCGTTCTTGCCGAATCCTACAAAAGCCTCGGCCAGCCCTGCGATTGTGGGCGAATCGAACAAGCATCTCAACGGCAATTCTATGTTAAACGCCTGGCGCACACGAGATATGAGTTGGGTGGCAAGCAGTGAATGGCCGCCAAGTGCGAAGAAGTTGTCTTCAATGCCAATTCGTTCGCGGCGCAGAACAGTGGACCAGATCTCGGCGAGTTTCTCTTCGGTCTCGTTTCTTGGAGCGACATAAAGATCTTCGCTCTGTCTTGCGCTCAGATCGGGAGCGGGCAGCGCGCGGCGATTGATTTTTCCTGACGGCGTCAGCGGCAAGGCCTCGAGGAAGACAAAATCAGAAGGGACCATGTAGTCGGGCAACTTCGATTTTAGAAAATCTCGCAACTCGCGATTGAGACCGTCGCGAGGTTCATCTCCGAGGACGACATAACCCACTAGTCGCCTGTCGCCGGCTTCCTCGCGCATCACGACGACAGCCTCGCGCACCGCCGAATGAGTCGCAAGTGTCGTCTCGATCTCGCCCAGCTCAACGCGAAAGCCCCGAAGCTTGATCTGGTGATCAATGCGACCCAGAAATTCGATGTTGCCGTCGCGTTGATAGCGCGCGAGATCGCCGGTGCGATAGATACGTGCGCCCGGATCAACGCCGAAGGGATTGGGCGTGAACCTCTCTGCCGTGAGTTCGGACCGATTCAAATAACCGCGCGAGACATTTGCTCCGCCAATGCATAATTCGCCCGCAACGCCAATCGGCGTGGGTTGAAGATTTCTATCGAGAATGTGGATTTGCGTGTTCGCTGTGGGGCGCCCTATCGGCGGAAGCGCCGGCCACTCAGAGATCGTGCCGCCCAACGAATACCCCGTCACGACGTGCGTCTCGGACGGTCCGTAGTGATTGTGCAGCGTGCAACCTTTCAAGCGCTCGAACAGTTGCGCAATCTGGCGAGTGATCTCCAACTGCTCGCCAGCCGTGATGATTTCGCGCAACGACTCTGGGGCTGGACCACCGTCCACAAACGCTTCTGCCAGATGCTGTAGATAAACAAATGGGAGGAACAGTCTCTCGACTCGCTGCTCGACCAGAAAGCGCAGCATTGCCACAGCATCGCGTCTCAACTCATCAGTGACCAGCAGCAGCGTTCCGCCAGAGCACCACGTCGAGAACAATTCCTGAAATGAAACATCGAAGCTCAACGAGGCAAACTGCAACGTCCGCGCTGCGCCGGGATGATTCTTTAATTGCCAACGAATCAAGTTCGTCAGTGCTCGATGCGTCATGGCCACGCCTTTGGGCCAGCCGGTCGAGCCTGAGGTGTAGATTACATAGGCGAGATTCTCCGTCGCAATTTTCGTAGCCGGATTCTCGTTACTATCCTGTGCGACCTCGGCCCAGTCTCGATCGAGGCAAAGCACTTTCACGTCGGTGTCAGGCAACCTGCTGACTACTGGCTCGCTGGTTAATATCACCGAACACTGCGAATCTGACAGCATGAACGCCAGTCGCTCGCTAGGATAGTTTGGATCAAGTGGCACATAAGCCGCGCCCGCTTTCAAAATACCCAGCACGCCCACAGCCATTTCCAGACCGCGTTCGATACAGATGCCAACGCGCGCATCAGGACCAACACCCGATCGGCGCAGATAATGCGCCAGTTGATTTGCCCGCGCATTCAATTCGCGGTAACTGAGTTGCCGATCGGCAAACAACACTGCCGGCGAATCAGGGGTTCGATCAACTTGCTCCGTAAACAGATCCAGGAGCGACTGTTCCGACCACGCGTCTCGCGAGTCGTTCCACTCGTGAAGAATTTGCTGCCGTTCCGTTTCACTAAGCATCGGCACGGTGGAGATTGCGCTACTTGCATTCCGCGGCAAGCTCTCAAGCAGCGTTTGATAATGCCCGAGCATTTCGCGAATCGTTTCAGCGTCGAAGCGCGCACTGTCGTAAACCATTTGCACGGTCAAGCGCGAGCCGGGACTCACGAGGACCGTGAGCGGATATCCCGTAGTCGAGCCCAGTCCTCGATCGCTGCGGATTTCAAGACTGCCATTTTCGGATTTGTAACTGCTGCCGACGGGAAGATTTTCAAAAACAAAAATGCTTTCAAACAACCGCGTGCCGCGCGGCACCTCGCTCCAGCCCTGAATATCGAGCAAAGAGCTGTATTCGTACTGCTGCACCGTTGACTGCTTCTCTTGCAGGTCGGCAAGCCATGAAAGCACGCTGGAGTTCGACAATACCTCCACTCTCAGTGGCAGCGTGTTAATGAACAACCCGATCATAGATTCGACACCTGCGAGTGAAGCTGGACGGCCTGCGACCGTCACGCCAAAAAGCACATCGTCTTCGCCACTGTAACGACTCAATAGCAGCGCCCACGCGCCCTGGGCCAGAACGTTCAGCGTCAGTTTGTTTTCGCGCGCGAACGCTCGAAGCTTTTCAGTGGTTGTTTCGGTTAGAAAAACTCTTTCGTCGCCGTAATTAGCTTCCTTCGCTTTCCTCTCGGGCTTTTTGTCGACCGCAAACTCGGTCGGAGCGACAAAACCCTCGAGCGCCGCGCGCCAATAATTTTCCGCAGCGCGTTTATCCTGAGTGTCGAGCCACGAAATGTAATCGCCATAGGGAGGCGGCGGCTCGAGCTTGAATTCCTCGCCACGCGAAAATGCGTGATAAGAAGCGAAGACCTCTTTGAGCAAAAGCGCGCGCGACCAGCGATCAAGCAACAGGTGATGCCGGCTGAATAGGAACTTGTACTCACCATCTGTAAACCGGAAGAGCGTCAGCCGTATCAGCGGCGCCTCACTCAGTACAAAGTCCCTTCCGCGATCAGCGGCGATGAACGATTGCAGTTGCTGCTCGCGTTCGTCAGCGGAAAGATTGCGCCAGTCGTGTTTTCCTATCCCGACGTCCACATGACGGTGAACCACTTGCACGGGACTAGCCAGATCCTCCCAAAGAAATGAAGTACGCAAGATCGAATGTCTGTCCACTACTTTCTGCCACGCATCCTGGAACGCGGAAACTTTCAGGTCGCCTTTGATTGTGAAAAGCGATTGCTCGAAGTAGACGCCGGATTCTGGCGAATAGATCGAGTGAAACAGCATGCCCTGCTGCATCGGAGAAAGCTCGTACAGATCTTCGAGGTTGTCCACTTTTTATGTTCCGACCATCTTCAAGTGAGTTTCGGACTATCACTTACTTCAGCGAGGTGTGTTAAGCACTCGCTGATTTTCTTAACCGTTTTAACGGTTCCACAAAACCGTTTCAACGGTTTCCAGTTAAGGCCCATTCTCATCGCCTTGCTGAAGCAAAGGCGTCGATGACAGGCCCGCGAATCGAATTGCGCAGCATGCATCCGTCATCGTCCATTCAGATACAGGCGCAATTTCTCAACCAGCACGCCGACATTCGGCTCTTCTCTCATCGTCGTATGGCTCCCGGGTATCTCATGAATCTCAAATCCGCCCTGAGCAACTCTGCGCCAGGCAAGCCGGTTGTCTTCGTAATCGGTTTCCGCGTCGCGCGCCCAAAAAAACGTGATCTTGCCCGGGTATGTTTTCTGCGCCGGCGCATAGTCTCGCTCGGCATCCATGATCGCCGACACCGTTCGCACTAAAGACTCATCGACGTCGGGACGTTTCTCAAGCAGTTTTTGAATCTCCAGATCCAGAGCGGTATGTTTTCCACCATCCGCGTTGTCTCTCTCCGCTGTTTGCCTCGTCAAACGTCGTTTCAAAGTTCTCCAGATTTCCCTAGCATAGAAAGGCACACCATATTGTCTCAGGTGACCGAGGTGGCAACGCATTCTTTTCGCGAGCGTGGATACGGGACAGTTGGTGTTCAACATCGCCAGCAGCGCAACCTGCTGGCCTTGCGCAAGCAGTTGTTGGGCCATCTCGTAAACGACCAGGCCACCAAAAGAAGCGCCAAGCAAGAAGTAAGGACCATCTGGTTGAAACGCACGCATCTCTCCAATGTAAAGCGCGGCCATGTCCTCGACGCGCGTCAGCGGACGCGCTTGTCCATCGAGCCCTTGCGCCTGCAACGCGAAGACCGGCTGATCATTTCCGAGATGACGCGACAACGGCCGGTAGATCAAAACATTTGCGCCGGCCGCATGAACACAAAAGAGCGGCGGCTTTGAACCTTCGGGTTGAATTGCCACCAGCGACGACCAGGTTTGGTCCGTTTCGGTTCCGCGCAACACATTTGCCAACTGTTCGATCGTCGGAGCCTGAAAGAGAGCAGCTAGCGGCAGGTGCTTTCCGAGCCGGTTTTCGATTTGCGCGAAGAGCCGCGCCGCCAGCAAAGAGTGACCGCCCAGCTCAAAAAAATCGTCCCGCACACCGATTGATTTCAACTGCAACACGTTTTTCCACAGGGTTGCGAGTTGTCCTTCCAGTCTGTCGCGAGGGGCAACGTACGCTTGTTGCAGATTCGGCCGCGCTTCATCGGGCGGCGGTAGAGCGCGGCGATCGACCTTGTTGTTCGGCGTCAGCGGCAAACTATCGAGCATTACAAACGCGGATGGCACCATGTATTCCGGAAGCGAGAGTTGCAAAAACTTTCGTACTTCGCTTGCCTTCGGCGCGCCTGTAACACCCGGCACGATGTAGGCCACCAATCGTTTATCGCCCGGTTGGTCCTCGCGCGCTACTACGACCGCTTGTTCCACTTGTGGATGCTGCCCCAACACGATTTCGATCTCGCCCAACTCAATGCGAAAACCTCGCAACTTGACCTGATGATCCAAGCGGCCGAGAAACTCAATGTTGCCGTCGCGCCTGTAGCGCGCGAGGTCGCCAGTTCGGTACAGCCGCGCGCCCGGCGTCTGGCTGAATGGATTGGGAACAAACTTCTCAGCGGTCAGCGAACTGCGATTCAAATAACCGCGAGCGAGGCCGGCTCCGCCCAAATACAACTCGCCGCCAACACCCACAGGCACGGGTTGTAAACGAGAATCAAGCAGATAGACCGCAGTGTTCGCTATCGGCCGCCCGATTGGTGGCTCTGCCGTAACTCCTCTTGCTAAACGTGCGAAGGTTGAATAAGTAGTGTCTTCAGACGGTCCATACAGGTTCAAGACCTCTTGCACACTCTCTTGATCGTAAACTCGTTGGACTAAACTGCCCGCCAGGGGCTCACCGGCCAGATTGATAATCTTCACCGTTGGCGGAATTCCGCGGAGCCTTACCAGCTCTGCCATCGCAGAGGGAACCGTGTTAACCAGCGTAACTTCCTCCGAGCGCAAGTCCGGCAATTGCAATGCATTTTCTACCAGCACGACTATGCCGCCGGAGCACAACGGCGCGAACAATTCGAAGACGGAAAGATCGAAACAGATGGATGTTGACGCTAATACTGCGGCCAGATCTTCGGAACTGAAACTCGCCAGCGCCCACTGCAAAAAGGCGACTGTGCTCACGTGCTCGATGGCCACACCTTTCGGTTGGCCAGTCGAACCGGACGTGTAAATCACATACGCGAGGTTTTCCGGAACCGCGGATGAGCTGGGATTCGCCTCACTCTCAACGGCGATTTTCTGCCAGTCTGCATCAATCTGAATAACCCTTGCGCGATGATCGGGCAAACCCGCTAGCAGGCTTTTCTGCGTGATTAGCACGGGCACGCGCGAGTCTTGCAACATAAACGCGAGGCGGTCCTGCGGGTACGCCGGATCGAGGGGCACGTAGGCCCCGCCCGCCTTGAGCGTCGCCAGCAGCGCAACAACTGTTTCGACAGAACGCCCCAGACAAATTCCTACTCGTTCTTCCGGTCCGATTCCCAAAGCTCGAAGGTGATGCGCCAGTTGATTCGCTCGCCGGTTCAGTTCGCTGTAGCTGACTCGATCATCTCCAAACACTACCGCCGTGGCATTCGGTGTCCGTTCGACCTGAGCCTCAAACAAGTCGTGAATGCAATCCGCCGTCTTGTACTCGCGCCCGCAATAGTTCCACTCCGCGAGAATCTGCTGCAGTTCGCTCTCTGGCAGTAGCGGTAGATCCGCGATACCTTGTTCAGGATTACTGACAATTCCCGCCAACAAAACTTTGAAGTGGCCGCCCATGCGCTCGATCGTCGCGCGATCAAATAGATCCGTGTTGTAGCCAAAGCGGCAGTCGAGTTGATCGGAACTATCGCGGATGTCTACTGTCAGATCAAACTGGGTAATACCGTCATCAAAATCGAATTCCTCGATCCTCAGATCGCCGACGTCACCTGCATAGCTCCGAGCATCCTCCAGCTTGAACGTCACCTGAAACACCGGGGCGTGGCTCAAACTGCGCTCAACCTGTAACTCCTCGATCAGTTTTTCAAAAGGCAGCGAGCGATGTCTTTGAGCTTCGTGCGTGGCGCTGCTTACGTGCGCCAGCAGCTCACGAAATGTTGGATTGCTTGACAGGTCGGTGCGAATACTTAGGAGGTTAGATAACGGACCGATTAACTGTTTGACTGCGACTGTATCGCGATTGGAAATCGCGGCACCCACCACCAGATCCTGTTGTCGGGTGTGGCGAGTCATTAGCACATTAAGCGACGCCAGCAGCACGGCAGCGAGCGTGGCGTTCTCGCCGGCGCCGATCGCCCGCAGTCGCTCCACCAGTTCCTTCTCTAAGACCAACTGCACCGACGCACCATGCCAGGTCTGAACCGGCGGCTTCGAGCGATCAGTCGGCAGTTCAATCACGGCGGGAGCGTCTTTCAGATTTGCTCGCCAATAGTCCAGTGAGGGCTTCAGATTTTCCCCGTCAAGCAGTTGTCGCTGCCACGCTGCATAGTCTGCGTATTGAATCTGCAAGGGCGCGGCCGGCCAGGATTCTCCGCGCGCGAACGAGTTGTACGAAGCCCACAACTCTTCAATCAAGATGTCTGCGGACCAGTCATCGCAAACAATGCGGTGGAGGCTCAACACAAGAACATGTTCATGTTCGCCAAGTTTCAGCAAGGTCGCCCGCAGCAACGGTCCGAGCGTAAGATCGAAAAGACGCTGGGCTTCGGCTCGCGCCGATTCTTGCGCTTTGATCTCGCGCTGATCCGGGGGCTCGCCGGAGAGATCAATCAACGAAATATCCACGTTGCGGTTTTCGGCGACGAGTTGGACGGGCTGGCCGTCGCTACCAGCATATAGCTGATTCTGGGCAAAGGTAGTGCGCAGCAATTCGTGCCGGTTGACGATTTCCTGGAGAGAACGCTGAAGCAATTCTTTTTTCAGGTCGCCGTTGATCCTGACGCCGCGAGAAATGTTTGACGAGGCATCGCTCGCGTTGATCTGATCGAGAAACCAGAGACGTTCCTGGGCAAAGGACAACGGCGCCGGTCGAAGATCCGTCCGCGGTACCAATAGGTTGGTTGACGCGCAATCGTCGGGCTGCCCCTGAGCATACGGACCGAGCAATGATTGCCTGGTCGCCGACGATTCTCGCGCGCGATCGCTTCCTTTTTCCAATTCAACCATGGTGGCCATTATCTATCTCGAGTTGATTCTCCGGCCTTTTCAAGGCAGGCTGTCAACCTCTCGGCAAGGGCCACAACATAAGGCTGTTCCCTTAGACTATCGTGGCCGCCGGAAATCTCGTGGACTTCTACTCCCTTTCGCGCAAGTCTCTTCCAGTCAAGCCGATTGTCCTCGTATCGTAGTTTGTACAAACTCTCTGACGCGAGGAAGTACGTGATCCTGCCCGGATAAGCCTTCCTCGGCGGCTCATATTCGTCGAGCACTGCCTCGGCAATGGCCCGTTCGATGCGGGCCACAGGGTCGTCGACAATCGAAGTTTCTATAACCGCTTCCATCTCAGCCGGCGCCTCGAAAAAGAGGCGGCCGATTCTTCCGATGTTCCGCTTTACGCGCTTCCCCGCCACACGCATCCGGGGAGACAAATATTTGCCGATCCCCTTGTCCCTTTCGCGAACAATTCTCCAAATCTTGATCTCCAGCCTCTGGTGAACCGCATGCGCTACCGCGGAGAGATATTTTCTCATCCCCTGCTTCCTAAGGTGGACCATGTGGCAACACAGCCGCGGCCAGAAGGAAGGAGGAAGCGGACAAAGCGTATCCACCATGGCCAGCAGTGCTACCTTCTGGCCCTGATCCTGGAGTTGCCGAGCCATCTCAAAGGCGAAGAGTCCACCGAGCGTATCACCCAAAAGATAGTAGGGTCCTTGCGGCTGAAACTCGCGAATCTCTTTGACGTAATGAGCTGCCATTTCGGGAACGCGCGTGGACGGCTCGTGTCCGCCGTCCAGGCCCTGAGCTTGCAGGCCATAGACCGGTTGGTCCGCGGGCAAGCAACGCACGAGCGGTCGGTAGATGAAGACGTGTGCGCCACAAGCATGCACACAAAATAGGGGCGGCTTCGAGCCCGCGGGCTGAAGCACCACCAGAGAAGACCACGAGGGCGTCCACCCTTCCTGCCGCAGAGTTTTCGCGAGTTCCTCAATCGTTGACGCCTGAAAGAGCAAAGCAACAGGAAGCCTCTTCCGCAATCGCTCCTCAATCTGGCCGAACAACCGGAGTCCTAACAAGGAGTTTCCACCCAGATCGAAGAAGTCATCTCGTATGCCAATTGGCTGAACGGCCAATACCCTCTCCCAAATATCTAATAGTTCGAGTTCTAAGGAATTCCGAGGCGCGATAGCTTCTTCCAGTTCGAACCTGGTTTTCTCTGGCAGCGGCAGAGCGCGCCGGTCAATTTTTCCGTTCGCTGTCAAAGGCAATGAGTCGAGTGTGACAAGGGCAGCAGGGATCATGTAGTCCGGAAGATAGCCTTTCAGGAAGTTCCGCCACTCGCCCGCTGAAAGAGACTGCCGAGCGAGAGATAACTCGGCGCGTACCACATAAGCCACTAACTTTTTCTCTCCCGACTTCTCTTCCAGCGCGGTCACAAACGCCTGGCGGACTGAGGGGTGTTTCAGGAGCGCGACCTCGACCTCCCGCGGCTCGATGCGGTAACCGTGTATCTTTACTTGCGAATCTACTCGTCCCAGAAACTCAAGATTGCGATCAGACAAGTAGCGCACCACATCGCCAGTCTTATACAAACGCGACCCGGGGTCACTTGAAAATGGATTGGGAACGAACCGCTCGGCCGTTTGCTCAGTGTTATTCAGATAGCCTCGCGCCAGCCCGGCGCCGCCGATGTAGAGCTCCCCTTGAACTCCGACCGGCACCGGCTTGAGATGTTGGTCCAGAACGTGAGCTTCAGCATTCGCTATTGGACGCCCAATCGGAACGGTTGCAGAGTGTCCGTCATACTTATCGCTCTCGACCGTAAAGGTAAGACAACCCACCGTCGCCTCCGTCGGGCCATAGTGATTGATGACCTGACAATCGGGGGACAAATTCGAAATGCGCTCTGAGAGACCCCACGAAAAAGCTTCCCCGCCAACTATCATGTATTTTCGAGGCAGAACGGAGCGGCCTTCCTTTGACGACAGCAGCGAGTCCAAATGCGAAGGAACTATTTTGAGAACGTCTATGTGATGTCTCGAGACGTAGGCGGCAAACAGATGACTGTCCATGGCCACTTCGTAACTCACAATATGCAGACATCCGCCAGAGACGAGCGAAGGAAAGATGCATGTGTTGCCCAGATCAGCTGAGATAGTTGACACCGTTGCAAAACTCAGGCTCCCTGTTTCTGGTTCGTGGAGCCTAACCCGATCGCAAATGAACTCCGTGTAGTTCACGAGCGCTTGATGGGTCACGGCGACGCCTTTCGGAGTTCCGGTCGAACCTGACGTGTAGATCAAGTAAGCCAAATTCTGAGGGCTGGAAGTCCGTTCGGGATTACTTTTAGGCTGACTTTCAAGTTGCACTTGATCGCGATCAAGGCAGATCTTTTCTCCCTGGTAAGTCTCCGCTCCGCCTAAAAATCTTTGCTCTGTAATCAAGACTGGCGCCTTGCTCTCCTCAAGCTGAATCAGCAGTCTCGCCCGCGGATGGTCAGGGTTCAATGGGACGTAAGCCCCGCCGGCCTTCAAAACGCCGAGCAGTCCGATGAGCATTTCCAGAGAACGATCCACCAAAAGACCAACGCGAACGTCCGCGGAGACCTTCCGTCGGCGCAGAAAATGGGCTAACTGGTTGGCTCGTTCATTAAGCTCGAGATAAGTAAGTTTCTTTTCCCCGCAACAAACCGCAATTCGGCCTGGCGTGAGCTTTACGGTTTCCTCAAACAACTCGTGCAGACATTTTTCAGTCCGATACTCGCGACGAGTGTCATTCCACTCAACCGACAACTCGCGCAAAACGGTGTGGCACGCCTCAGTTTCGCCAGCGCGTGATTGTCCGACCTGCGCCTGTCCAGACGTGGTACCGCTCTGGTTGTTCCATTCAACTCTGTTAGCCATTCCGCTCTACCACTAATTCACTTCGCGATTTGATTGGGCTACGACGAAAGAGAGGTGCGTACCTCGGTCTTCAATTTCGGGTCCGCGATTCCTTGATTTTGGACAACACCTTGTGCAGGTCCGCCTGACTGAGCTTTGCCCTGGGAAAATCTGACGGCAACAAACTCGCCGAGTCACCCGTCCGGGCTTGCGCGATCAATACTCGTAGTTCTTTCATGTAACTTTCGGCGAGACTTTCCACCGTCTCGCGCCGGTGTATGTTCTCGCTATAGGTCCATTCCAGCCGCAGCTCTCCTCCGCTTACGATGCCGATGATGTTCAGCAAATAGGCGCGCGCGCCCTTCGGACTTTGTGATCTTCCACTGGATTCAGGCGCGACGCTGAAGATCGAGGAGTCCGGCAACGCGCGATCGACCTGGCCCAGATAATTGAATCTGACATCGGCCTGCGCTTGTCTGCTCAAGTTGGTAACGATTTCCTCATTGCCACTCAGGTAACGCAGCAGCCCGTAGCCGATTCCGCGATTGGGTATCGCGCGCAACTGCTCTTTTACCAAACGCAACCTATCAATCAACGGCTGCGATTCTTTCAAGTCAAGAGCGACCGGAAAGATCGTAGTAAACCAACCGACCGTCCGCGACAAATCCACACCCTCAAAAATCTCTTCCCGCCCATGTCCTTCGAGATCGAGCAACACTGAAGACGAATTGGTCCATTGGCTAAGAGTCTGTGCCAGGGCGGCCAACAGTACTTCGTTGATTTGCGTGCGATATGCCGCGGGTGCTTCCGTCAGCAGTGCGAGCGTCTCCCGCGGGTTGAGCAAAGCGGTCACGGTCTGAGCTGACGCCGCAGTGTTGGCGCCGTTGTTAAAATCCTGCGGCAAAGGAGTTACGGACCTTTCACCTAACGAGAGCCAGTAAGGGGCCTCGGCGAGCATCGCGTCTGACTTTGCATGCGCCGACAGTTGTTCCGACCAGCTCTTAAATGAGGTTGTCTTTGCCGGCAACTCGATCTCTTTCTTGCGGCTGAGTTGCGTGTACAGCATTTGCAGATCTTCGAGCAGGACACGCCACGAAACCCCATCGACCACCAGGTGATGAATGACGATTAGCAGATTACTGCGCCGTTCGGCGCCGCGCTTAAACAGCGCCATGCGCATCAATTTGCCATTTTCCAGACTGAGACTCGCCTGCAAGTTATCAGCCAGCTTTTGCATTGTCGCGACTTGCTCCTCATCGCCCAAAGCCGACAGGTCGAAGCTCTCTACCTCAAAACTGGAACCGCTGGCGTCCCCGCCGTTTGGGAGGGCAAGGCCCGAGGCATCAGTCGCGAAGTCCGGCGGCGCGATAAGCTGTTGCCAGCCGCTCTTCGTTCGCTCAAAGCGAGTACGCAAGGCATCATGGTGAACCAGCAAATGCTCGAACGCGCGCTCCAACACTGACGCATCCAGCGGTTCATCAATACTGAGCATCATTGCCTGGTTGTAGTAGTGCGGCTCTGCCTGATCCTGCGCAAAGAACCGGGCTTGCACCGGCGTCAGCGGCACAATGCCACTCACCACACCTTGTTCAGCTTCGACCTTATTGATTGTTCCCGCAACTGACGCCAATTCGGCAATCGTCTGATGCTGAAACAACTGTCGCGGTGACAATCGCAATCCCGCCTGATTCGCTCTGGCAATAATTTGAATGCTTAGGATCGAATCTCCACCCAGCTCAAAAAAGTTGTGGTGAATGCCGATGCGCTCAAGACCCAGCACGCCGGACCAAATCTTTGCAAGCGTCGCTTCGACATTATTGCGCGGTAGCGCAAACTGATCGCCGTCCGACCGAAAACGATCCGGCGGCGGCAGCGCATGCCGGTCAATCTTCCCATTCGGTGTCAGGGGCAGCCGTTCAAGAAAGACAAAGGCGGAGGGCATCATGTATTCGGGCAGTCTGCCCCCCAGAAACACTCTGAGTTCGTTGGCATCGGTCTTCTGCTGATTCTGCAGGACTGTGTAGGCCACAAGCCGCTTCTCTCCAGGCTGATCCTCTCGGGCGATGACGACGCTCGCCGCAACGCTATGATGATCGCGCAGAACCTGCTCGATCTCTCCGGGTTCGATACGGTATCCGTGAATCTTCACCTGATCGTCGACGCGACCGAGAAACTCGATACGCCCGTTAGAAAAATAGCGCGCGAGGTCGCCTGTCTTGTAAAGTCGCTCACCGTCGCCGCCGAAGGGATTCGGGATGAACTTTTCCGCCGTTGCATCAGCGCGATTGATGTAACCACGCGCCACTCCGGCGCCACCGATGTGCAATTCGCCCGGCGCGCCAATCGGCGCCAGCCACCCGCGCTTGTCTAGAATGAACGTCTGTGCGTTTTCGAGTGGCCGACCGAGTGGGACCTTATCCGACCCGCCGTCTGCTTCCGTTCGTTCAACACGATAAGTGGTGCTTCCCACCGTAGCTTCTGTCGGTCCGTAGTGGTTCAGAATCTCGCACTCCGGCGCCAGTGATTTAATCTTTTCAATCAAACTCCAGGGGCAAGCCTCGCCACCAAGGACTAATCGCCGCCGCGGCAAAACTCCCGCTGGATTCGAAGCCGAGAGCAACGCAGACAAGTGTGATGGCACAATCTTCAGGCAGTCGATCGCCTGGCGCACAAAATAGTCTGCTAAGTCATCAGGGTTCGTCGCGCGCTCTTCCGCGATCAAATGCAGCGTTCCGCCTTTACATAGAGGAGGAAATATCACTGTGTTTCCCAGGTCCGCAGCCACGGTCGAGACGCTCGCGAAACTGCTTCCGATAGGCAGGTCCAACCGCTCCCAAATGGTATTGATGTAATTGGCCAATTGCCGGTGTTCGACAGCGACACCTTTCGGTTTGCCGGTCGATCCGGAAGTGAAGATGATGTAAGCGAGATTCTGAGTGAAACCATTCGTCCGTGGATTATCGGTACGCTCTCTTTCCAGGAGAGGGCGGTCCGCATCCAGGCAAACAACGGTCTCTAATCGATCGTAGAAACTTTCAGCAAGTAAACTTCGACTTACGAGTACGCGAACTCCCGCCTCCACGAGCATCGTCGCTATGCGAGGCTTAGGTAACCCCGGATCGAGCGGTACGTAAGCGCCGCCGGCTTTCAGTATTCCCAGCAAGCCGACAATCAGATCCAGGGATCGCTCGAGACACAAGCCCACCGGCACATCTGGTCCGACACCAAGCTTTCGAAGATGATGCGCCAACTGATTGGCGCGTGCATTCAACGCCGCGTAAGTAAGCCGCTCGTCTTCGAAGACGAGAGCGACGCTGTCAGATCTCTCGTTAACCTGCTTCTCAAACAACTCGTGAATGCGGTCGATAGGAAAGTCCTGCGCAGTGTGATTGAATTCATCTAGTAGCTGCTTCCGTTCTTCCTCGCCGATCAAATCGAGATCGGCGAGTTTCGCAGTGGGCCTCGCGCCGGCATCCGCGATGATAGTTTCAAACCTGCGCGCTAAACGGCGAGCCTCCACTGACGCAAACACGCTGGCGTCGTATTGCAATTTAACCGCAAGCGCGGCACCACCACTCTCTTCGCAAACAAGCTTTAATTTGAAACGTCCGAGAAACGCACCTGTTCGCTCAAACGACATCGTCAAGCCGTCCTGTGTAAACTTGTCAGGGCGTTGACGCAATTCGAAACAGAAGGGGAAGAACGATTCGTCCTGGTCCCACGAAAAATATTCCTGCCAGCGCTGAGCCTCCTGCAGGCGCTCATCTACCTGGCGGATGAGGGTCGTAAGCTGGATCTCACCATCTACACGATTGCAAACCGGCACAAAGTCCGACAGTAACCCAATTGTGTTTTCAAGCTCGGCAAACTTTCGGCCGTCAAACGCGATGCCGATTGTAACGTCGCTCCAGCCCGTTGACCGCCCCAGCACTGTCTGCCAGCATGCGAGCAAAAAAGCCGCAACACTTGCACTTTGTTGCTCGGCAGCCTTACGAATCCTTACTACCGTCTGCGGCGAAACTTCAACCGCAACGCTTTCAGGTTGAAAGCGACTATCGGCCGCAACGTTTTCAAAAGTCATTCGTTCCGCCAATACCCGAGACAAATCGTGCTGCTTCCAATACTGACGACCGCCGGCAGCTTCGGCAGATTCCAGCAGCTCATTGCGCCATTCAGCAAAGTCGGCATACTGCATCGTTTCGACGCCTGCTGGTTCTCCGCCGTGCTGAAATGCGGCATAGGCTCTGAAAGTCTCGCGCACCAAGTGCTGGAGCGAGCGGTGATCAGCACAAAACGCCGGCGCAGTCAGAATAAGGACGTGTTGCGTGGAAGTGATCGTCATAAGATCAATTCGCAGTACTGGCAACTGAGCAACATCCAGTTGGCTGATTGCGACCTCTACAAGTTCAGTGATCTTTGCAGCTGGATCGTCCGCGTCTGGGCCGCTAACGTTGTGCCTCGCAACGGATATCGCCGCCTCATCAGCAATTACCTGAACCGGAATCGTCATGCCTGGCAACAGTTGAAAAGTCGTTCGGAGAATCTCGTATCGACTGACCACATAGTTGAGCGCTCGCGTCAGTAGCGACGGATCCAACTCCCCGTCAATCTGCACTGCGCACCAACAATACGGCAGCGACCCAGACCCTTGCTGCAACCACAAGCGCTTCTGCTGAGGCGAAAGGCGATATCCTTCGATGATTTCCTGTTGTGTCACAATCTTTCTTGATCTGCGCTATGAAGCTGTCCCATTCCAACGACGATTTTGCGCGTGCCGCGGAAAGGCCGACGTCCATGGGCGACCAGCATATTATCGACCAACAGGATGTCTCCCTCTTGCCAGGGAAAAACTACTGCCTCGGCGTCGTAGGCCGCACGAATGTTAACGAAATCACGATCTTCAATCGACGCGCCATCGTCGCCATAATAAGCGTTGCGTGGCGGCTCGTCCCCCGATGATGCCAGTAGCGAATCGCGAATCTCTGAATTCAAGCTGGACACGTGAAACAGATGTGCTTGGTTGAACCAGACCGCTTCGCCAGTCCTGGGATGAACCGCCACTGCCTGGCAGACCTGCGAGGTGCGAAGCCGATCTTGGCCTTTCCACTCGAATCCGATTTCCGCGTGGCGGCAGAAATCTTCGACTTCCGAGCGACTCTCAGTTTGAAAAACATCTTGCCAGGGAAGATCCAGTCCATCGCCATAGTTGCGCACGTAACTGACCCGGCGGCGGCCGAATCGCTCGCGAATCTCCGGGTCAACGCGAGCAAAGACCTTACGACTGTCAGCAATCGGAGTTTCGCCTCCTTCTTCCGCTGCTTCGAGGCAAAAGAAGCCCAGCACCATCGGCCACTGACGCGAATAGGACATCTCGTTGTGTAGTGGAATGCTCTGATGCGCCGGATATTCAGTCGAGGTGTAGATCTTTCCGCTCACCTGTGTGCGGGGCGTCGAGCGATAAGAATAGTCAAGCAATTCACCGGCCATCGACTTCATGAACTCTTCGAATTGTTCGACTCCAGCCACTTTGAAGCCGCGGAATAATATCGCGCCATAACGCCCAAGTTTCTGCTCGAGCTGCTGTTGATTGCTTGCAGCCCAATTGAGCAAACTTAAGCCGTCGACCGCGGGCTCAATAACCAAAGGTAGAACGCTGTCGCGGCCCAGGACACTTTCTTTGACAAGCTGATCGGGCGACAGCGAAATGCTTTTGCGGCTAAAAGCGCTGGGACCCGCAGGCGGTTTTATTGTGCCGGACTCCTCCAAGACTCCTCCACACTTTCCGGCTGTAGTCTACCCACAGCTTTACGTTTCATTGACTTTAGTTTTTCGCGGCTTGCTGCTTCCAGTTGTCTACCCCATTCGACGCGATAGCGATGCGCTTCATCGGCAAGCAGGGTGCGCAATTCGCTGAGACGGATCTCGGGCTCCGTCGTGACTTTCTGCAGCAACGTCTGGAACTGTCGTTCGAATTGCGCGACGGTTTCGGCATTGAACAAATCTGTGCTGTAAGTGAATGCGCCTTCGATTGCCTCGTTCGTTTCCCACAAGGTCAGTTGCAAATCATGTCTTGTTGTGGAGCTTTCTATGTCGAGCGATTCGATAGTTATCCCGCGGAGCGGATCGCATTCCGTCTGCGTGTTCTGCAACACAAACCAGACTTGAAATAACGGGTTGTGACTCAACGTGCGCTCGGGTTGCAACTCTTCGACAAGGTTCTCAAACGGTATGTCGTGATTCGTAAACGCTTCGAGCGAAATCCGACGCGCGCGACGCAGCGCCTCCCTAAAATCCGGATCGTCACTGAACCGCGAGCGCAGCAGGATCGTGTTGACGAAATAACCGATCAAGCCTTCGGTTTCCAAATGACTACGGCCAGCCGTCGGAGAGCCAACCACAATGTCCTCATCCCCGGTTACACACGCCAGCAGCAACTGGAACCCGGTCAGCAGTGTCATGAAGAGCGTGGCCCGTTCACTGCGAGCCGCTTCTTTCAGCTTGTGAGCGATCTCCTGCGAGATTGTGAACGGATATCTTGCGCCGAGAAAACTACGAACGGGCGGTCGCGGCCGATCCGAAGGGAGATTAATCAAAGCGGGTGCGTCGCCAAGTTGATCGCGCCAGTAGCCTAGTTGTTCTTGAAACTTCACTCCGGCTAGCGAAGATCTTTGCCACGCGGCAAAATCGGCATACTGCACTGCCAAATCCGGCAATGATGACTTGCTGGTACCAGTGAAAGAGTTGTAGAGCGATGACAGCTCGCGAAAGAAAACCCCAACCGACCAACCGTCACTGATGATGTGATGCATTGTCACCAGCAGCACGTGGTCTTCGTCAGCGAACCGCAGCAATGACGCGCGTAAGAGCGGCGCACAAGTGAGATCGAAGGGACGTCTTGCTTCTTCAGCAGCCAGCGATCGAGACCTTTCTTCCTGTTCGGACGGCGAAAGTTGGCCGAGATCGACTTCCTGTACTGTCAGAGTCACCCGGTCATCGATGGACAACACCGGCTCCCCGTCGACATTCAAGAATCTCGTGCGCATCACTTCGTGTCGCGCGATGATTGCATCGAGACTCTGCTGCAGCGCTCTCGTATCGAGCCGGCCACGCAGGCGCAGCGCGCGCGGGATGTTGTAGGCCGCAGAACCCGGCTCAAGCTGATCGAAAAACCACAAGCGTTCCTGAGCAAAAGAGAGCGGGACCGATTCCTTACGCGAAACGGGGGCGAGCGGAACCGCCATGAGTCCCTCGCTTGTTTGCCTCAATAGCTCCACTTCCCGGGCCAGCGCGCTGACCGTCGACGCTTCAAAAAGCGTGCGCATAGGTAACTCTATTCGCATCGCCTCGCGTACCCGCGCCACTATTCGCGCTACCAACAACGAGTGTCCGCCCAACGCAAAGAAGTCGTCGTTGATGCCTACGCGAGCGACACCAAGAGTGTCTGCCCAGATCGTGGCCAACACGTCTTCAATCGGTGTTCGGGGCGCAACGTAACGTTCGCGTGATTCAAGTTGATTATTATCCGGCACGGGCAAGGCCAGACGATCCACTTTGCCGCTTGCGGTCAGCGGCAGCGATTCAAGCGCGACAAAGGCCGAAGGCACCATATAGTCGGGCAGCTTGCGGCGCAGAAACGCGCGCAACTCTTCAAGCCCAGGCAAATTCTGTTCGCCAACTAAATAAGCGACGAGTTGCTTTTCGCCGCGCGCATCGTCCTGCGCAACCACAACGTTCTGACCGATTCCCGGATAGGTTTTCAAAACACTCTCGATCTCGCCCAGCTCGACGCGAAAGCCGCGCACCTTCACCTGGTGGTCGCGACGTCCGTGATACTCGATGTTTCCGTCCGTTAGATAACGTCCGAGATCGCCGCTGCGAAACAATCTCGCGTCGCCATCAGAAAAGGGATCCTGAATGAACCTCTCGGCACTGAGTGCTGGTTGATTCAAATAGCCGAGCGCCAGGCCTTCACCGCCGATGTAAATCTCGCCTACCACGCCAAATGGCACCGGCTGCGTCTCTGAATCGAGAATGTAAGTGTTTGTGTTGGCGATCGGTTTTCCAATCGGCACACTGCTGAGGTGCAGCGTTTCAATTATTTCGTAACACGTGACGTCGGCAGCAACCTCGGATGAGCCATACAGATTTATCAGCTTTGTGTGCGGCAGCTTTTCGCGAAATAGCACTGCCAAGTCGACGGGAATGGTTTCGCCGCTACAGACGCAGTAGCGCAGCGCTGAGAGCCGCGCTGCCAGATCATGATTGCTTTCGAGAATGACGCGCAGAAGCGAAGGGACGAGAACGAGTCGCGACACCTTGTGGACCGCCAGCGTTGCGACAAACCGAGCAGGATCTTTGATTGCGTCATCTTCAATGATCACCAGCGGTAATCCCTGCAGGAGCGGTCCGAAGATCTCCCAAATGGAATCGACGAAGCTCAGCGAGGTTTTTTGACAGCAAACCTCGCCAGACGCAAACGGATAAGTCTGCCACATCCACGAGAAGCGATTGACTGAGGCTCGATGGGCGCTGATTACACCCTTTGGCGTACCCGTTGATCCGGATGTGTAGATTACGTGGGCAGCGTTCTCGGCCGTAACGTCGCTAATCGGATTTGTTTCAGACGCTGGTGACAGCACCGTCGAATCAATATCCAGACAGATAACAGGGACACTGATGCCTGGCAACGATTCGATCAAGCGTTGTTGCGTGAGAAGTAAACTCGCGCCCGAGTCCGCAAGCATGAAAGACGTTCGCTCTTCCGGATACGAAGGCTCGAGCGGCACATATGCTCCCCCGGCTTTCAGAATACCGAGCAAGCCCACGATCATTTCCGGCGATCGTTCGACACGGATTGCGACTCGCATTTCCGGCCCGATACCGCGTTCGCGCAGATTGTGCCCCAGGCGATTTGCGCGCGCATTCAATTCGCAATAGCTGATTAGTTCATCACCAAAGACGATCGCGGTCGCGTCGGGTGTGCGTTCGACCTGTTGCTCAAATAGTTGATTAAGGCACAGCGCTTTCGGAAATTCGAGCTGCGCGCCACATCCGGCCTGCAGCACCTCGCTTCGCTCCGTCTCCGTCATCAGCGCCACGGTAGCAATGCGCTCATCTTGATTTGACGCGATATTCTCGAGCAGTGTCGCGTAATGACGGAGCAGACGTTCGATGGTTTCGTCATTGAAGAGATCGGTGCTGTACTCAATGACGCAAGTGAGAGTTTCGCCTTCAGCGAGCACGGCCATCAGCAGATCAAATTTTGCGGTATGGCTCGACGATTCCCACCAACTAAGCTTCAGTTCCTCCGTCAGGAAAAGCGGATGCTTGCTCTCCTGATACTGAAACATCACCTGAAAGAATGGATTTCTGGTTAAGTCTCGAGCCGGATCAAGTTCCTCGACCAGCTTCTCGAAAGGTACATCCTGATGCTCATAGGCGCCGAGTGCCGTCTCTTTGACTCGCCGTAATAACTCTCTGAATGTAGGATTGCCGGAAAAGTCGGTACGCAGCGCGAGAGTGTTGACGAAGAAGCCGAGCAAATCTTCAATCTCGGTTCGGATACGACCGGAGATTGGCGAACCCACCACGATATCTTCCTGGCCCGTGTACCGGTAGAGCAGCGTCTGAAACGCTGCTAGCAGTGTCATGAACAGCGTTGTCCCCTCGCGCTTACTCAGGTCGGCGAGTGCTCCGCTCAATGCAGCCGAAAGAATCACGGACTTGTAGGCGCCCTGAAATGTTGGCCGGACCGGCCGGGGAAAATCAGTGGGCAAAGTCAGTGTACTGACGCCATTCAATTGCGTCTTCCAATAGGTGAGTTGTTGTTGGAGTTCCTTACCTTGCAACCAGCCTCTTTGCCATTCGGCAAAATCGGCATATTGAATCGCGAGTGGCGGAAGTGATGCCTGTCTTCCACTAGTGAATGCTTTGTACAATTCTCCTAATTCGCGAAAGAGAATTGCAGCCGACCAGGCGTCGCTGACAATGTGGTGAGTCGATAGCAGGAGGACGTGCTCCAGATTATTGAGCTGCAGCAGCGTCGTCCGAATGACCGGCCCACGGTTTAGATCGAATGGACGCTGCGCTTCTTGTTCTGCCAGTTCCCTTGCCCGCGCGTAGCGTTCGCCCTCCGGAAACCTGGTGAGATCAACCACCTTCAGAGGAATAGTTACTTCCTCACAGATTATCTGCCGCAACTCGCCATCTACATTGGAGAAGTGCGTGCGAAGTGGTTCATGGCGCTGGACAATTTCCGTTAGGGTGGCGCGCAACGCTTCGATATCGAGCGCGCCCTCCATGTGAATCGCGCGCGGTACGTTGTACGACGCCTGACCCGGATCGAGCTGATCCAAAAACCAGAGACGCT
>JBDUCB010000047.1:0-6344 GCA_040003695.1 bacterium | reverse complement strand
GTTATAGACCAGGGTCGCAACTCCGGTGACGCTGCTGTAGCTGGCTGCGCCAACGTTAACGCCATCAATAAAGAAAGTGACAGAGCCGGCAACTCCGGTCGGCGTGACCGTAGCCCGGAGAGTCACGTCATCGTGATAGTCCTGAGTGGCTGCGTCCACGGTGGTAAAGGTGTGTTGACGAATGTTGACGTTGTCGGTCGCCGTATTGTTGCCGGTGACGTTGACGGTAGAGGCCTCGCCTCCGCCAGACACCGTCGCCGTGTTGGTGACCAAAATCGGAGCGTTGTTCGCCACGTTCACTGTTATCGTAATCGGCGGATAGGAGGCGAGCGCATCGGCTCGCGTACAGGTCAGTGTTCCCAGGTTGCAACTCCAGCCAGTGCCGCTGATCGCGGTCGCGGTCAAACCTGCCGGTAGAACGTCCGTTACAGTGATGGTGCCACTCGCCGGGCTATCACCAGTATTAGTAACGTTGAGCGTAAACGTGTCGCCCAAATCGCCCTGCGTGAAGAGCGGCGGAGAATGAGTCTTGGTGATGGCCAAATCGGGACCGTTGACGACGATTGGTTGGGAGGGGATTCCGTTTGCGACCACCACCAGATCGCTGGGGCCGGACTCCATCCCGACCGGGGTGTCGAACTGCGTCGTGACGATCTCGTTGCTGCCCACGGGCTCGACGCCCATCCGGCTGTGATCGTGTGTGCGGGCGTAGAAAACGTGTCCAGTAGCGTGATTGATGATGCGCACCAGCGGGTAGTTAGTCGACATCTGGGCATCATCGCCGTAGGAGGCCCCTTCCGAGAAACCGTTGAACTGCTTACCCGAGATCGCATAAGTGTTCCCAGGACCGACATTCGCAGGCGCCGCTGTAATGATCGGCCTCCACGCGTTCTGTGGCGACCCACCGTTCGAGTACACCGAAACGCCTGTGTTCGGCTCAGAAGTGAAGAGTACTTCGCCGGTAGGAAGCAGGAGAAAGCGCCCTTGATAAGAAATCAGGCTGGCCGCATTGGGCCCATCAGTTACCTGGGTCAGATTCGTGCCGTCGAACTCAAAGAAGTGGCTGGGTGTGTTGAACGGGTAATTTGCAGACCCGGGTATCGGGGGGCTGGCCATCACGAGCACATTGCCGTTAGGCAACAAGGAGGCAGGCCCATCGGCGACGGAGTATTGCAGACATCCCGGGGCCGGCGGGCAGACACGGAAAGTCCATCTGCGCGGTGTGTGTCCAATTGCCAGTGGCCGTGTCGTAGACGGCGTTTTGCCCAGCGAAATTGCCCGAGAAGTAAATGAGCCCGCCATCAGGCCGCAAGACTGCTGGTCCGACTTCCTTCGAGCCGCCACCAGTGCTGGTGACGTCTGCCAGGTTTACCGGCGTGGCGATAGGGTTGCCGATTACATCTGTCGGTACACCCCACGAGTTCGCCACAGGGTCGTAGATTTCGAAGGAACTCACTGTCCTGGAATCGACAGTCAGGATCCTTCCGTTGGGGAGGATGTTCCAGTTTTCCTGGTCATTGCTGTCAAGCTTGTTCGTTGGATTGAGCGCAGTGAAGGTCAGGGTCGTGGAATTGAACGACGCGAGGTCCGTGCCGCTGGTAGTGGCCAACAGCATCGTTCCATTTGGCAGGACGATGGACTGGGCGTCACCGACACCTTCGGTGCCGACGCCATTGGTGCCGGTGAACGTTGCCGGCGCCGTCAGTTGCGTCGACCAGGATCCCATCCCGCCGTTGGTGGTCGGATCGAACAGGAACCCGATGTTGGTCCAGACTCCGGAAGCAGGATTGGTAGCGGAACTGTTGGTATTGTATTCGCCGCCTATGACGACCACCCGGCCGTCAGGCAGCACCTGGGAAGCAAAATACTTGGGCGCGTACGTGCAGGGCGCGCAAGTGGTGCCGCTGATGTTAGTAGTATCGGTACCGTTTGGCATATTCGCTAAGTTAGACCACGTCCCGTTGACGTAGCTGCCGTTGTTGTCCGGGGTCAGCCGATACCAACTGTTGCTGTTGGTCTGATGGCACATGACCGTCCCATCGGTGAGCAGAAGGCAAGTGTCGAGCACGACCCCAGGGGTCGCGTTCAGTGCCGTCCATTGTGCGTGGGCGATCCCGGCCCAGCTCATAACGATGACAAACGAGACCACGAGCCTCGACATGATCTTTGTCCATTGGATTTGCATCGGATCTCCTTGCGCCCGGAAAAGGGGGCTCCACAACATTTTCGGTGAGCAGATAGTTGGCGGACAGAAGCTACCTGATGAGTTTGAAATTCGCGGTTATTCTACTCCCCGCCCGGTCGGTGTCAACAGGAATGGGCGCATGTCAAAGCGGTACCCACTTGTCGTAACATCACGATCTCTTTTTCATAATGTAGATTTCCCTGCCAGCGCATTCCAAGATTCCGGCAAATGTCCTACAACGGCCGAGTTGAACGGGCGCGGCAATTTGCGACAGCGTCGAATTAACGAACCCCAAGTCAAAGAACGGGCCAGGAGGGGATGTCGAACGTGTGCTCAACGAATTTCTACCAGGCCCGGAAACAGATTGAATCAGCTTTTCTGAGTCGTAGCCGACGCCGTCTTTGAAGTCGATCTCAACCTTTGCAAGGTCGTCAATATTCGCGGCGGGATTTTTTTTCCTGCTGCCGTCCGCTGCCCAATGCGGAAGATAACAAACTCGGCCGGCTTCAACGGAGCAACCCCGATTACTACAATAAGGCGGCCATTATTGATATCGTCCTGTGTCATGGTCGTGTGATCGACTCTGACAAAGAAACCATGCTCGGGTTTCGTGCCCATAAGCGCGCCCATCTTCCATTCGCTGAGCAGAAAGTCTGTAATGATGCGGTTCACTTTGGCCCAAAGCGGGGGACTGTTCGGCTCAAACACCACCCACTGCGTTCCCTTCTCAATCGACTGCTCCAAATAAATCAAGTAGCGGCGAATGTTGATGTACTTCCATTCAGGATCGGTCGACGTCGTCCGCGCGCCCCACACTCTGATTCCGCGGCCGGGGAATTGGCGAATGCAGTTAACACCTTTGGGATTGAGGATCGCATGCTCTTGTTCCGTGATCTCAAACTCCAGTGAGTTTGCACCTCGGACAACTTCGTTTGCGGGAGCTTTGTGAACGCCACGCTCGGCATCAACGCGCGCATAGATTCCCGCAATATGACCACAAGGCGGCGCCATCGAGGCTTGGCCGTTGACTGGATCATTAACAGCAATCCAGGGGAGATAAAACGCGGCGAAGGCACTATCGACGGGAGGTGTGATCTCGCGAATGTTCGCCGCTGTATCGCTGCCGGGTCGCGAATGAAAAATAGCTACGCGATCGCGCATTCGTGTGCAGTGATCAATTATTTCTAATTCGAGGTTTGCGACTCGGTGATAATCAGGCGCAACGACAATTGAGATCTCGTCAATAGATTCGAACTGTTCCAACGCGGTTCGATAGTTCGAATCGCCCGCCACGCGAGCGATATAACATCGCTTTCCTCCATTCTGAAAAAACCCAGCAACGGCAAAAGGTAGGCCTGAAACGCTAACAGGAAGGTACCCCCCGTAGAGGTCTTCAAACTCTGCGAAGCTGGTCACCACACTAGGCTCGCCTGGTCCGGCCAGAGTCTCACCCATGAAGCCCGCGACGTTGGTAGGCAGACCGGTGATTGGCGGTGGATTAGGTGTGACTTCTTCAATATATATGCCGGGCGTCATCGCAAAATAGTTTTCCGACTACTTGATTTCAGGCCAGTTCTAAAATATGCGTCTCTAGAAAATAAACTTCACCGAACTCCTACCAGGCCTTGTACAGATTGAATCAGCTTTTCCGAGTCGTAGCCGACTCCGTCTTTGAAGACGATCTCAACCTTCTCGAGGTCATTAATATTCGCGGCGGGATTTCCCTTCACTACCATCAAGTCAGCCTGCTTGCCGAGCGCAATTGAACCGATACGCGCGTCTTCGCCAAGAAATTTCGCGCCATTGAAGCTGGCGATCTTGATCGCTTCCAGCGGTGTGAAGCCCGCTTCAACCAGCAGTTCGACTTCGCGCAGGTCGCCAAATCCAGCTACCACGCCGCCATTACCGGTTGGGTCGAGTCCGGCTATTAGCAAGCCCCCGGCTTGAACAAAGGCCCGCTCAAACTCCATCACCTTTCGCAGCAACGCAACGAAATTTGCTTCAGAAGAAACACGCGCGCGGGCCTGCAAATAACGCACGCGCGCATCGGTTGACATCACGTTGAGCACGCGCGGATTCAGCAGCGCGCTCGCAGCGCCAATTCCGTTTTGGGCCAACGGCGCACCGGCAGCTTCAAAGACTGGCAGGGTTGAGGTGATCGCTACATTTTTTGATACGAGCGTGCGAATCGTTTCCTGCGCAGCCGCGCCGTTCAGATCCAGCTCGCGCAAACTCTTGCTGACTTCACTCCCCGCCGGACACTTATCAGCTTGTTTGTTCGGAACAAATTCTGAATCCACCATCAGACCGTGTTCCAGGTTGTCGATGCCAAGCTCCGCCGCTTCGCGAAAACCAATCGAGCAAAGATGACCGGTTACTTTCAAACCGCGTCTGTGTGCTTCTTGCACAGCCGCGCGCAACTCGTCGCGCGTGATGTTCATATAAGCTTTGAACGAGGTGGCGCCCGCGTCGGCCCAATAGTTCACCATGCGCCGCGCGTCGTCGGCGCCGGTCAGTTCGTGCATCACCGGCGTGAATGAGCCGCGGCCTTCGAGATAGGGCGCGGTGATAAACATCTTCGGTCCAATCATGCGACCCGAATCAATCAGCCGCTTGATTTCGAGATCTGTGTAAGGCGCGACGCTGCCGGTGGTGCGAATTGTAGTGACTCCGAGTGCGAGGTAGAGACGCGGAAAACTGCTGCCCATATCCGAGTACATCGGCGGCGAACCACCCATCGGAAAGAACATATGATCGTGCATGCCCACGAGACCCGGCAAGACTGTGTAGCCTTGCAGATCCAGTATCTGTGCATTCGCCGGAATCTTCGTCGCTTCCGGCATATTCGCGTTCGGCGCCTTTGTATCTGCGCTTGGGCCTACCCATTGAATCTTCCCGCCATTGATGACGATCGTCTGATCGTCACGCGGGGCCGCGCCGGTGCCGTCAATCACACGTACATGAGTCAGCGCGATCACCGGCGCCTCAGTGCGAATGAACTGTTGCCGATCAGGCGCCTGCGCGAACGCGCCGATTGCAAAGCAGAAGATCAGGAGAATGGACAGTTTGGCTTTCATAAAGGTTCTCTATTGGACGTCTCTCATCAGCAAGATGAGGGTCCTCAATCTGAAGATCAAAATTCCTATCGTCCCGCTAAAAGGAGTGATTGGCTGGCTGTGAAATTAAACGAATCAACTCACTAAATTCTTCCTAAATCACTCTATACCCCACTCCTCCAACTTAACTATTCACGCACGGCTTTTGTTTTGAATCGGCTCATGGCTCGAGACCCATCCGCCGAACCAGATTGGCGTAGCGCGGACGCTTCGCCACCAAAAGTTCCTGGCGCCGCAGCGACAGCCGTCATCTGGTTACTGTTTTTCTGTAACTGTTGAGTCCCCTTGGATCTATTTCAGCTTCTCGTATTCCTTCTTTGCTTCGATCAGGATCGGCAAATCTGCATCCGCATCTTTCCACATCGCGAAGAAATCCTGATACGACTTGCGAGCCTTCATCGCATCACCACTCAGAGCAGACGCTCGCGCTAGTCCTAAATGCGCCAGCGAATACAGCGCCGGGCCCAGGATGTCGTACAGGCCGTGGCGATCAATTATCGTTTGGAATTCGGCGGCCGCCTCCGCGCCCTGACCCAGACGCAGGTAAGCCAGACCGCGCAGGTATTGGGGCTGAAAGTCGGTAGCGGCTTCGTATCGCCTGACGGGCTCCAGCAATTGGAGAGCCTGCGCCGGTTGCCCGCTGTGCAGTTCGATGGCGGCGCGAATGACGGGCAGCCAAATGCCGTTGAACCGCGTGTCGTTTGGATAAAGCGGCGCAAGTTTAGCCATGTGAGCCTGCGCCTGGCTGACTTCGCCGCACATCGCCAGGGCGACTGCGCTCTCTGAATAACTAGCGTCGTTCACGGAGGCAAGGGCTTGCGTCGCTTTCTGTTTTGCCGTCTGGCAATCGCCGAATGCCGCGCCCGTCAGGGCTTCGCGGCTGGCGATGCGCGCCACCCAGCCTTTTATCCCGCCGCGTTCGACCATGGCGGCGGCTTGGTTCGACAGGTCTTTCGATTTGTGCCACTTGCCATCCAGCGCCGCTGTCTGAGCCTGCAAAGTGAGAGACCAATACGGATAAGAATTCGCATCCTCCCACTTTT
>JBDUCB010000273.1:0-21361 GCA_040003695.1 bacterium | reverse complement strand
ATAAGATCATGCGCGGACCTCGACCCGGGGTACGTAAACGATCCACTCGCCTCCAGACTCCTGGAATTTTTGCTCTTTAGCCATGATCTCTTCAGCGTGATTCCAGGCAAACAACAGCGCATAGTCAGGATACTTAGCTTCAAATTCCTGATATGGGCGGACAGGTATGTGCACTCCCGGACTGTATTTGTTTTGCTTGATCGGCGTCGTGTCACTTATGAATTGCAAGAGATCAGGCGTAATGCCGCAGTAGTTTGTGATCGTTGTGCTCTTGGACGTAGCGCCGTAGCCTACTATTCGCTTGCCCTGTCTTTTCACTTCAGACAATAGTTTCTTCAAATCGTCACGCGATTTTTCAATGTTGCGTCGGAGCTTTTCAAATGTCTCCAGTCGATCCAAACCGAGGACCTTTTCCTTCTCCCGTTGCGCAGTCACGGCCGCCGATACTTCTTGCGAGCCCTTGTGCGAAATGATGTAGCGCATAGAACCGCCATGAACGTCCTGCGGCATAACATCAATAACTTCCAATCCGTGACGTTCGAAGAGATAACTGATCGACGACAGAGAAAAGTAAAACGCGTGCTCATCATAGATCTGGTCGTAGGACGTCTTTTCGACGATATCGCCAAGATAGGGATCCTCAAACATGATAACGCCACCGGGCTTAAGCAAAGACTTCATTCCGGCTACTACCGAGTGCAGATACGGAATATGGCACATGACGTTCGCGCCCAGGATCGCATCGACCTGCCCGTGTTCGGCAATAATTTCGCGCGCGAGATTATCGTCGAAAAATTTACATACAGCGTTCAAGCCCTTATCAATGGACACTTGCGCTACATTTGCCGAGGGTTCGATTCCGAGGTGACGAACTCCGGAGTTTTTAAAATTTTGCAGCATGATGCCATCGTTGCTGCCGAGTTCGACGACGAACGGGTCTGAAGACTCAAGGTAATTAGCTGTGACAAAACCAGCAAATTCCCGGAAATGCGCCGCCATTCGTGTCGAAGTGGAGGAAAAGAACGCATACGTTTCGTTGAACATTCTTTCGCGATCCGGCTGTTCGGCAAGTTGAACCATCTTGCAATTCGCACAGAAGACCACGCTCAACTCAAAGAAGTACTCATTCGCAAAGTCATCGGCAGTGAGAAACCCATTAGCAATCGGCATTTGACCGAACGAAATAAATGGCGCAACGGGCGAATCACATATCAGACATTTTTTCATCAAGTTCTCTTTCCGAGTTCCACGCGGCATCTTTAATTTCTGGTTTGGGTTCGCTTGCTATTGGAATGAAGGCAGATATGCTATACGTACTGAGTTACTTCTTCAAGTGATCACGCAAATCCCAAGACAACCTGTCGAATGAAAGAGCCGCGCATTTGCGATGAACTTTGAACTCACTGACTGCCACTCCCGAGAAAAGATGGGTATCTGCCGGCCGAGGTTTCGGCGATCTGCAAAATCTTATGGGCCAGGATATGGGGGAACGAAAGCATCAGCTGGCCGCCGTGGCTTTTGATTGCCCGGGGCATAGATATGGCACGTGTTCTAATTTTGGGTTTGTATTATCCGCCCGCGAATTTTTCAGCGAGCCGGCGACTTGAAGGTTGGTTCAAGTATCTTCCTGCGTTCGGGCATGAGCCGCTCGTACTTACTCGTTATTATGACCCGGATGAACGCAACACCGGCGACTTTTATGCTTCGAGCCGTCCTGTTCGGACGCTCAAACAGCGGTGGGTGGAATCAGATCACGTCGTCTATACAAATTTTATTCAGAGTAGCTGGAGCCGACTGCCGCTGCCAGGTAAGGTACGTGGGCTGGGCCACTTCGCGTGGCCTGACCCCGACCATTCTGGCTGGCTGCGCCAATGCTCTCAGTATCTAGCGGAAAGCAGTTTCAAACCGGATCTAATTATTGCTTCTTGTTCGCCACCCGGTGTTTTTCGCGTAGCCAGGAAACTCTCTGAACGTTTGCGAGTGCCGTGGATTGCCGACTTCCGCGACTTGTGGTTGCACGATCTCGGTAACGATTTTTCAAGCCTGCTAAAACTCTCACTCCAGCGCCGGCATCTGCAATCTGCCGCGGGCGTAACGGTTGTCACTGACGGTACCGTCGATATCCTACAACAACAATTAGCCCCCCTCACGAAACCGATCCGGGCTATTTACAATGGCGCCGACCCAGTTGAGCAGATTTCACCAGACGAAAAGGATCGCGAGGCGTTATCTGCCTTTGAAGCGATCCGGTCTCGTTATTCGATTGTTCTGACATACCCTGGAACGCTGTATCCAGAACAACACATCGAGAAGTATCTCGAGTCAATCTCGAAGTTTAATCATTCAGGCAGCGGGTCTTGCGCCGTTGTTCTTCTGGGCAGGCATGATCCTGCAACTTATGCGCACTGGCCCTTTGTGAAGGTACTCGGGCTAGTCGGCCACCACACGTCTCTGTTCTTGCAGAGCCAGAGTACGGCTCTTTTCTATCCCACCTGGCCAGCAACTGATTCTGTTTTTTCCGGTAAAATTTTCGAGCTAATGGTCTCCGGAAGGCCTGTCCTGGTTGGTTTCACCGCCTCTCATGATTTGGAGATGCTGTGTCGCCAGTGCGCGACAGTGACTCTTATGAAGCACCCTGAAGAATTGACGGGTCTCTTGGGCCAACTACTCGAGGTTGGCGGAAATTTGACTACCGAGATTCCGCCAGTAGCGACAAAAAAGTACTGGGCGGGAGAGTTGGCTCGCTTTTTGGGTCAGATACTTCGAGAAACAGGACCGGCTGAATCTCCGGTGACTCCAAAACGCTTCTGACTTCTGATTTATAATTTATTAACCAATACAGCCGCGGGTCAATAACCTCTATGCTCTTTAGGGAAACAAAGCTAAACGGAGTTTTTGTTATCGATGTTACTCGGTTTAATGACGAGCGAGGATTTTTCGCGCCATCATTTTCAGCGAAGGAATTTGTCGCGCGTGGACTGGCAAGCAACTTTGTCGAAAACAATATCTCATACAGCAAGAACTGCGGAACGTTGCGCGGAATGCATTTTCAGGCGGCGCCGTACGGTCAGCAGAAACTCGTGCGATGCACGCGGGGCGCAATTTTCGATGTCGTCATCGACCTTCGGCCCCAATCGCCAACTTTCACGGAATGGGTGAGTGTACAATTAAATGCCGAGAATCGATCCATGCTATACGTACCAGGCGATTGCGCCCATGGGTTCCAGACGCTCGTCGATGACACGGAGGTTTTTTACCTGGTCTCGCAACCATACGTTCAGGAAAGTGGTCGCGGAGTTCGTTGGGATGATCCGGCCTTTGCAATCGACTGGCCTGACGTCACCGAACGCACAGTTCTTAAGAGAGATCGTGAATATCCGGATTTCACCCAATGAAGAAAGCGCGAATGACAGGCATAACGGAGCAGGATGGAAGGTACCTGGCCAAGCACCTGCTCGCCCTCAGTTATCAGGTACGTGGCTTGATGGTGCAACAGCTGGCGCCTGACTTCTATGTCGTAGCGAGCGGCGAAACACATACGATCGTTCAGAATAAAGCCCTTACGCGGCTCCTTTTGACATGGATAGTTACAGCTTAATAGATCTTGGTGAGCATATTTGCCATCGGCCAAATTCTACCGCTTATCCGTTTGCCGTTTCATCGCGTTACTCGCCAGACACACGGGGGGTTAAGAGGCGGTAAAGATGGCTTCTGACTTTTTCGCTCGTTTGGAGAAACTTAAGTTCGCATGCCAAAGAAAGCGCTCATCACTGGGATAACCGGCCAGGACGGCAGTTATTTAGCCGAACACCTATTGGCTCTCGGTTATGAGGTCCACGGTTTGGTCCGGCGCGTAGCACTCGAAGACCCGGAGCGACAATTTACCAGGGTGGCTCACCTGCTCGGCAAAATCCAACTTCACTCCGCTAGTCTCGAAAGTTACCCGTCGATTTTCAGTGTCATCAGCCGCTACGAGTTTGATGAGTGTTATCATCTTGCAGCCCAGAGTTTCGTCGCCGAGAGCTTCGCTGACGGCTTCTCGACGATGAACACCAATATTAATGGCACCCACTACATGCTGGCTGCCTTGCGTGAACTGCGTCCTCGCTGCCGGTTTTACTTCGCCGGCTCGTCTGAAATGTTCGGACTCGCCCAGGAGACGCCGCAGCGCGAGACCACGCCATTTCACCCTCGTTCGCCGTATGGCATCAGCAAGGTGGCTGGCTTCCACCTGACTCGCAACTATCGTGAGGCTTATGGGATGTTTGCTGTCAGCGGCATCCTCTTCAACCACGAAGGACCACGGCGGGGCTTTGAGTTTGTGACCAGAAAGATTACTGCAACGGTTTCCCGTATCAAGGCGGGTCAGGCCACCGAACTCCGGCTGGGCAATCTCGATGCGCGCCGCGACTGGGGCCATTCAAAGGATTACGTGCGCGCCATGCATTTGATTCTTCAGCAGGAGCGTGCGGATGATTTTGTCGTGGCCAGCGGCGAATCACACACCGTGCAGGAATTCTGCGAACTCGCATTCTCTGAAGCGGCGCTCAATTATCGTGACTACGTCCGCATCGATGAGCGGTTTTATCGGCCCGCTGAGGTCGAATCGCTCGTTGGCGACTCGACCAAAGCGCGAAGGGTGCTTGGTTGGGAACCAACCTACACTTTTCCTGAGCTTGTCCGAGAAATGGTCCAGAACGATCTCAAGCTTACACTTGGTCAAACCGAAGGGTTGTCCGAAGCCGTTACCGATGCCCACTAGGCTCGTGACGCAGGTCAAAGACCTTCGCCGATCTTTTTGCGCAAGAATCGCGTTAAGGTGACAAACGTCAAACGGTCGATAAACTGACGCGCGATTGGGAGCGGTCAACGTCGTTCACGGAAATGGTGAACTGGCCGGAATCATTACAGACGGAGACTTGCGGCGCGCGGTTCAGAAGAGAAGTCCTGTCGATCTCGAGGCGCTGCGGGCCGAAACATTTATGACACGCGATCCGGTGACGCTCGGCCCCGGCGAGCTCGCCCATAATCCACTAAAGTTAATGGAGAAACGCCCGTCGCAAATCTCAGTTTTGCCTGTGGTAAACGGCGCGTGCCATTGCGTCGGCCTGTCACGGCTGCATGATGTGGTACGCAGTGGCCTTTGATGTTCGAGCGTCTCGATCGATGACGGTCAATACAGGGGGTAGTTTTCAAACGAAATGAAAAAAGCCTTAATCACGGGTATCACCGGGCAGGACGGTAGCTACTTGGCGGAACTTCTGCTTGCCAAGGGCTACGAAGTGCACGGCATCATTCGTCGTGCGTCGACTTTTAATACCGGCCGCATCGATCATCTTTATAAAGATCCCCACATCAATGGGGTAAAGCTTTTCCTGCACTACGGTGATATTGCCGATTCGACCAATCTCATCAAACTGCTCTATCGCATTCAGCCCGATGAGGTCTACCATCTGGCGGCGCAGAGTCACGTGCGCGTTAGCTTTGACATTCCTGAGTATACCGGCGACGTAACCGCGCTCAGCACGGTACGCATTCTTGAAGCGATTCGTGAAACAGGAGTGAAGTCAAAGTTCTATCAAGCAAGCAGCTCCGAAATGTTTGGCAAAGTTCAGGAGGTACCGCAACGGGAGACTACTCCTTTTTACCCGCGCAGTCCTTACGGCGCCGCCAAATTGTACGCGCATTGGATGACAGTAAATTATCGCGAGTCCTACGGTCTGTTTGCCGCGAGCGGCATACTCTTCAATCATGAGAGCCCTCGTCGAGGTGAAACATTCGTTACACGAAAGATCACTCGCGCAGCCACGCGAATCAAGGCGGGTGTGCAAAAACAGCTTTACCTCGGAAACCTGGAGGCCAAGCGCGATTGGGGTTACGCGAAAGAGTACGTTGAAGCGATGTGGTTAATGCTTCAGCAGGACGTGCCTGAGGACTATGTGATTGCGACTGGCGAAGCACATTCCGTGAAGGACTTTTTGGAAGAAGTTTTTTCTTACCTGGATCTCGACTGGCATGACTATGTTGAGCTGGATGCAAAATATTTACGGCCCACTGAAGTTGATCTGCTCATCGGAGACGCCGGCAAAGCTAAACGCGTACTGAACTGGGAGCCCAAAGTTACTTTTAAGATGTTGGTGCACCTGATGGTTGATGCAGACATGTCACTGCTGGGTAACAAAGAGAGAAGCGAAGCGTTTGGAGATACGTCTTTTCCGGCACGAGAATGATCTCGTGGCTGGGAAACCGGAATAGTATTGATGAAGGATATGGAGCAAACTTTTTCCTACAAGCGTGTGCTGGTCACCGGAGGCGCCGGCTTCCTGGGACGCGTCATTGTAGAACGCTTGCACAGTCTTGGCGGCATGGAAGTTTTTGTGCCTCTCAGGCGCGAATATGATCTCGTTAAGGCTTCAGACATTGAGCGGGTACTCACCGAAACGCGACCAGACCTGGTGGTACATCTCGCGGCTGTAGTCGGCGGCATTGGTGCGAACCAAAAGAACCCGGGAAAGTTTTTTTACGAAAACTTGATGATGGGCGTCCAGCTCATTGAACAGGCCCGGCAACATAATGTGCAAAAATTTGTCGCTCTGGGAACGGTTTGCGCATATCCCAAATTCACGCCCACGCCTTTTCGTGAAGAAGATCTTTGGAACGGTTACCCTGAAGAGACGAATGCACCTTATGGCTTAGCCAAGAAGATGATGCTGGTGCAGGCCCAGAGCTATCGGCAGCAGTATGGCTTCAACTCTATTTTCCTTTTGCCGGCCAACCTTTATGGACCTGGAGACAATTTTGATCCCGAATCATCGCACGTGATTCCAGCCCTGATTCGCAAGTGTATCGAAGCTCGAGATAGCGGCGCCTCATTCGTTGAAGCCTGGGGCACTGGAAATGCCTCACGCGAATTTCTCTACGTCCGCGACTGCGCCGACGCAGTTATCCGTGCAGCCACCTTATACAACGAGAGCGAACCGGTGAATATTGGCACCGGGAACGAAATAAAAATATCGGACCTTATGCAACTGATCGCGCGGTTCACTCGCTTTGAAGGAGCGATACGCTGGCAACCCGACAAGCCGGATGGCCAGCCACGGAGGCGACTCGACGTCTCGCGAGCCTTTGAGAAATTTGGATTTCGCGCGCAGGTACCTTTTGAAGAAGGCTTAAGGCGCACCATTGAATGGTATGAGACTCATCATGTTGCAGAGAGTGCGCCAAAAGACTCAAGCTCGGGAATCAAAGTTTTACAGGATTCGGTGTGACCCTAAGTCGGCTCGCTAATCGAAACCAGCCAAGCGCCATCAAACTTTCCTGGTAATTGTCTGACTCGAACATGCACTACCACTTAATCGGAATTTGCGGGACCGCGATGGCCGCGCTGGCGGGAATGCTTCAGGCCAGCGGGCATCGCGTAACCGGGTCCGATGAGAATGTTTATCCACCGATGTCCACGATGCTGGCTTCGCTCGGCATCGATGTGATGCAGGGTTACAAATCAGAGCATCTGGAAGCAACGCCCGACTGCGTCATCGTTGGCAATGCAATTCCTCGCGGCAACGCGGAACTCGAAACGGCCCTCAACCGCAAACTTGTCTATCGCTCGCAAGCCGAAGTGGTCAAGGAAGAGTTCATTCGCGGGCGTCGTTCACTGGTGGTGGCCGGCACGCATGGAAAAACTACGACAACAAGCATCGCTGCCTGGGTTATGGACCAGGCCGGACTTGATCCTTCGTTCTTGATCGGCGGGGTGGCGCAAAACTTCGGCGTGAGCTTTCGAGTTACAGACAGCGACTACTTCATCATCGAGGGCGACGAATACGACACGGCCTATTTCGACAAAGGTCCAAAGTTTATGCACTACTTGCCGGAGGTCGCAATCGTCAACAACATCGAGTTTGACCATGCCGATATCTATCCGGATTTGCCGGCAGTCAAACTCGCCTTTCGCCGCTTGATGAACCTTGTGCCTGCTAACGGTCGATTGATTGCCGGTTGGGACAGTCCAAACGTTCGCGAGGTCGTCGGGGAGATGGGCCAGAAACTATTCACGCAACTCGAAACTTTTGGTACGCACGGCGAAGCCAAATGGCGCATCACGGACACAGAATTCTCCGGTGAGTTGAGTAAATTTACAGTCACCTGCGAAGGAAATCGGTGGGGCGAATTTCAAACTCCGCTGATCGGCGAATTCAATTTGCTTAACTGTTTGGCGGTGATAATTGCGGCCGCTGCGTGGGGCGTGCCGCGTGAAAGCATTCGTGAGGCGCTAGCTACATTCAAAAACGTGCGGCGGCGCGCGGAAGTGAAAGGCGAAGTGGCGGGCGTTACAGTAATCGACGATTTCGCGCACCATCCGACGGCGGTTCGTGAAACGTTGCGTGGCTTGCGGCATCGTTATCCGCAGCGACGCTTGATTGCGGTGTTTGAGCCACGCTCGTGGTCGTCGCGTTTGGCAGTGTTTCAAAACGAATACGCGAGTGCTTTTGTGGATGCCGATTACGTTCTTATTGCGCAAGTCTTTGATAGTCAGAAGGCGCTGGAGAAAGGTAAGACATTGGATACAAGCAGACTAATTGAGGACATTGCGAAACAGAACAAGCCCGCATTTGCACTGGCAAACGCAGCAGCGATTATCAAGCATCTGCAGCCGCAATTGCGCGAGGGGGATGTCCTGGCAGTAATGTCAAACGGTGGGTTCGATGGAATTCATGAGAAGCTGCTGGACGTGCTAAGGAACCAGTAGGCAGAAGGCAGTAAGCCATAAGCAGAAAACAAGACGGCCGACACCTCGCGTTTTCCGCTTTCTGCGGAGCGGCTTCTGCTTCTGCTTCTGCCTTTGCCTACTGCCTACTGCCTACTACATTTTCCGGTTCAGGCCGCGCCACCAAAAGAGGTTTGGGGATACTTTTGAGATCTTCAAGTTTGCCTGGCGCAACTTCGACACGCGATGTCAGCACCCGTCTTATCCGCTTAGGTAAAAACTTTCCCGCAAGCAAAGCCGCGGCGCCAATAAGTTCAACTACATCTCCGCCGCCGTTCCAATGTTCGCGTACGACCTTTGGATCCGTTCGCTCCAGCAGTCTTAACAGTGTCAACGCGATCAGATAGGCATCATCGACCTGACCGACAAACGGAATCATGTCCGGTATCAAATCAAACGGAATGATCGCGTAAACGATAGCGCCAGCGAGCAGCGCGCGTTCGGTTGTAGGCACGCGAGAATCTGTCAGCAGACGCACACACAACAGCACCATGTTTGGTATGAAGAGCAGCAGATTTTTTAGTCGACGCCGGGCCAGTAGTGCAGACATTCCGCCTCCTGAAACTACTTTGCTGGATTGCTGGTATTGATTGTTAAGTTATCACGACTTTAGTCGCTTGTAACCCAAACTGTTGGTTTGCGTCCATCGGAAAAACCGAGTGGCCAGGCAACGAACTGACCCACCAACGTGGAGCGATCTGATTAGCACCGTGGCTGTAGCCCGGTGATCGCGCGGAAATTGAAATCGAAAACCGTTTCAGCGGTTTGTGCTACGCGGAGATCACGAGAAACCGTTGGAAACGGTTGGGAAACACTGTGAGGATCTTGATCACCTAAAGCCACGGTGCTAATCAGATCGCTCCGCGAGTCGAGCTTGTCCTCTTAGCTAGTGTTCGCTAGACTCAGCAATCTCGATCAACTCAGGCAAAGACCCAATAACGTATGGACATTCTTGAACGAATCCGTCAACGCGCCGTTTCGCGGCCGCAACATATTGTTCTGCCGGAGGGAAACGATCCACGCACTGTAAAAGCGGCGGCCATCTGCGCGGGTCAGCGGCTTGCGCGCATAACGTTGCTCGGGGATGAAGCAATTATTCGGGAAACGGCCCAACGCGAAGGCGCCGATCTTGGCGACATCACAGTGTTGGACCACCGGCGCGCACCTGATTTCGAAAAGATGGTGGGCATCTTTCACGAGATGCGTCGCGCCAAAGGATTGATGGCTGACGAAGCCCGCACGCTGATGATGGATCCGCTTTACTACGGCAACCTCATGGTTCGTCTGGGCCAGGCCGATGGTTCCGTTGCCGGCGCAACGAATACTACGTCGCACACGGTACGCGCGGCGCTTCAATGTATCGGTGTGCGTTCAGGATTCAAACTGGTATCGAGTTTCTTCTTGATGGCGTTGCGCGACACTAGCTTCGGAAGTGATGGCGCGTTGATCTATGCAGACTGCGGTGTGGTCATCGAACCATCCGCGGCGGAGTTGGCTGAGATTGCAATCGCGTCTGCCGATTCGTGTCGCGCTTTGCTGGGCGCAACGCCACGTGTCGCAATGCTTTCATTCTCAACCAAAGGCAGCGCCAAACATAAGTTAGTGGACAAAGTGGTTGAAGCGACGCGCACTGTTAAGGCGCGTGCGCCACAGCTCGAGATCGATGGTGAATTGCAGGCCGATGCGGCCCTCGTGCCCGCCGTTGCCGAGTCGAAAGCGCCCGGCTCCCCGATTTCTGGTAGAGCAAATGTTTTGATCTTTCCGGATTTGCAGTCGGGCAACATCGCTTACAAACTCACCGAGAGGCTGGCAGGGGCCACGGCTATCGGTCCAATCCTTCAGGGACTGGATAAGCCCGCCAACGACCTATCGCGCGGCTGCAAGGCGGAAGATATTGTCGATGCGGTAGCTATAACTTCAGTGCAATCGCAGGCAAGACAAGCGGCCGGCTAAAGCTCAATGAGTTCAGAGTTCAAACTTTAGTTTGTCGGTGTGCCCAAGCAACAAGCGACCGGTTGAAACTCGGAACTTTATTTTAGGCAGAGACATTTGAAGGCAACGCGAGACAGCCCTGCGTTGCATCCTACCCCCGCAAGTTCACCTCGAAAGGCAGTCATTACTTGTTCAGCAAATATTCCATCACTGCGCTTTTGACTTTTACTTTCCTGGCTGCCGCTTCTATCCAAGCACAGGAACCCACTGCGCAACCGTCGCCAAGTGCCACCCCAAACTTTCAGGAAGAGCGTGTCCGCGTTTTTACCGAAGAGGTTCGTTTGCCGGTCGTCGCAGTTGATCAGTACGGCCATTACGATCCCGCAGTTGTACGTGATGACATCCTGGTTCTGGAGGACGGCGTGGCGCAGCAAATCAGAAGCGTGCGCCACATCCCGGCGAATGTCGTGTTGGTGCTCGATACCGGTGGGGAATTAAGCGGTCTGGGAGGTTTCTCGAAAAGAACCAGTTTGACACGTGAGGTGGCTGCAGCGCTGGTAAACCAACTTTCAGACAACGCCTGGATGGCGACGATGCAGTTTAATAATAAAGTCGAACTGATCCAGCCCTGGACGCAGGATCGGCAAGCAATCCTTAAGGCGCTGAAGACCAAACTTTCGTCTGGCAAACGCGCGCGCTTTGCGGATGCGATCGTTGCTGCCGCCGACCAGCTGAAGGATCGGCCCGAAGGCAGCCGCCACGTTGTTTTCATAACTGACGGCGTGGATAGTCCCGGCGGAAAGATTGACAAGCTTCAGGCGATTAAACGATTGGCAGCCACACGCGCGACAGTCCATATCATCAGCTATACCGAGTTTGTCCGGCAGAAAGATGACAAAAAGAATCGGCCTTTTGAAACTGGACAACTGCCTACGAGTCACGATCCAATTTCCAGCAACGATCCAACCATGCCGCCCGGTCAAACGCGCAGTCCCACTTATGGCGTTACGATACGCTTTGACCCGGCGATGCGCCGGCAGCGGAAAGCCTACGAGGCTGACGTTAGAAAGAGCGAGCAGGTCCTGTCGACACTGGCAGATGAAACCGGCGGACAAATTTACTTGCCCAAGGCGAGCGATGAGATGATTGCGCAAGCCCGAGCAGCGGCGCGCGAGATTGGTTCCGAATACGTCGTCACCTATCGTCCCAAGCGTCCGATGGCTTTGGCGCGAAATGGCGAATACCGGCGCATCGAAGTGGCTTCGCGACGAGTGGGACTGACCTTGCGTTCGCGGCGTGGCTACATCGTGCCTTCACGATCTGACGAAAAGTGATTTTTTGAATAATGAATAGCGGAGGCGGGCTAGCTGATAACTGCTTCCAGCTGAGATTCCAGCATCTGGATCATGCGGTGCACTTCGATGTTCTCTTCCTTCTTCACCAGCGACCGTTCGTGCAGCTCTTCCCAATCACGCTTCGGCACGCGATGAAACGCCGCGACAACCTTTGAATCAAACTGTCTGCCGGCCCACTCATCGAGTTCGGCCGCGGCGGCTTCGTAGGACTTGCCTTTGCGATACACTCGATCGCTGGTCATCGCATCGAACGCATCGGCTACCGAGAAAATACGAGCGCACAAATCAATATCTTCACCACGCAAGCCTAACGGGTAACCTGAACCATCCCACTTTTCGTGATGCTGGGCCACGACTCGCGCAGCGCCTTCGAGAAAATGTATGCCGCGCAGAATTTGTTGGCCGTGCGACGGGTGTTCGCGCATGCGCACCCATTCCTGATCCGTTAACTTGGCCGGCTTGCGCAAAATAGAATCGGGTACCCCGATTTTTCCAATGTCATGCAGCAGCGAACCAAACTCGAGCGCCTTAATGCGCTGGCTGTCGAGTCCATACTCACGCCCAAGGCGCAAGCTGTAGGTCACTACTCGTTCCGAATGACCATGCGTTTCCTGGTCTCTGGTCTCAAGCGCGGCCGTCAGCGCTTTTAGGGTTGAACGATATGCATCTTCAAGCGAGTTTAACGCGTCATCCAGCTCAGCCGTTCGCTGTTCGACAAGTTCTTCCAAATGTCCTTCGTAACGTTCCTTGGCTACTATCAGTTCCTGATGTTCGAGCGCGCGCGCTACCACTGCTTCCACCTGCCGCAGATCAAACGGTTTCATAACATAGTCGAAGGCGCCAAGCCGCAATGCTCCAATAGCGCTCTCTACTGTCTGCATACCGCTGATCATTACAACTACTGTGTGGGGCGCCATGCTCCTGACTTGCGGAATCATGTCGAGGCCGCTCATGCCCGGCATCGTGATGTCGCTGATGACGAGTTCATACTCAGATACCAATAGCCGCTCGAGCGCTTCTTCAGCTGAGCCGGCCGTCATGCAGTAATGCTGGGCGCTGAACAGGTCGGACAATATTGCCGTTATCTCCGGCTCATCGTCGACAATAAGGATCCGGGGTTTTACGACAGTAGACATTTGTTCTGACTCCTAGGTCTGGGGGATAGCGGTGCGGTTACCGCTGGTAAAACTTAAGAAGGTTGAACGAGGGATAGAGGGCAGGGTCATGGAGCTGGTCCCCACCGACAGGACTGGGGGACATTCTACAAGTTTTATAGGACTATGGCAAACATGTTTTTACACTGTTCTAAGCCATTCAGTTTGCGGGTTTTGTGGGGATTTTCGCATGGCCAGGAAGGGGGTTGAGCAGCATTAATATCAGATGCAACGCACCGGTCTCGACCACATTGTCGGATCGGAGAATCATCACCGAGCAGGACGGCGCCGTCGCGTGCGGATCTGATAACTGAAACCCGCGCCCGCTTACTCAACACGATTCGCTTTTTTTGGAAAAACAATTGAGGTCGCTGAATTGTGGTGCCGGAGGTCGGACTCGAACCGACATGAGTTTGACCTCGCCAGATTTTGAGTCTGGTGCGTATACCAATTTCGCCACTCCGGCTTTGCGAGGAAAAGAATAATAAGTCGACCGGTGGCGAAATCGCAAACGGGACGAGGATTTAGTGTCCTCATTCAAAAGAATTGGAAAACGATCCGCTAAATCAAAACTAAGGAACACCAAATTTGCTTTCGTGAACTTTCCTGGATCGTTTGTTCGGTCCGTTACTCGCTATTTAGGAACGACAGACATCGCGTTACTTTCCGTAGCTTCCCCGGCTCCGTTCGCCTGAGTGTAATAACCTTTGTAGCCGTAGTGATAATAGTAGTAATCGTTTGAACGCACGTCAGCTTTATTCAAAACGACGCCAATAATCTTGGCGCCAATTTCCTGAAGTATTTGCCGCGTTCGTTTCACCACCTGCCGCGAAGTCTTTCCGCCATGGACCACCAACAGCACGCCGTCCACCAGCGATGAAATGAGTACGCCGTCAGTGAACGAAGCAACGGGGGGCGAATCGATCACGATATAAGTAAAGGTTTCGCCTGCAATCTCCAGCAAGCGCTTCATCTGCGAGGAACCCAGCAACTCTGCCGGGTTTGGCGGAATGGCGCCGGAGCTTAACAGGTAAATGCTGGACTCCTGATACTGGTTGATTGCGGACCTGATATCCGGCTCAGTCATCTCACTGGAAAGTAGCCAGCTGAGCCCTTCCGTATTAGGCAATCCAAACACACTATGCAAACGCGGCCGGCGCATGTCCGCATCAATCACCAAAACGTTCGCCCCGGTCTGGGCCAACACTGTTGCAGTGTTAACCACCGTCGTTGTCTTTCCCTCGCCCGGAACGCTGGACGTTACCAGTAAACTCTTCGGCGCTCTTCCCGCCGTCGATAGCAGGATCGAGGTGCGCAAGTGTTTGTAGGCTTCCGCTTGCAACGTAGGACCATTGGCGTTTATGAGTAACTCAGGCCCACTGCCATTACCATTACTGCGTTGCATCGCTCGCGAAATAGGCAGGAACCTTTGCGTCGCTCCGCCGGCGATAGGAATGACGGCCAGCGAAGGGAGTCGCAACCCGCTTTCGATGTCGCTCGGAGTTTTTATCGTGTCGTCGAGATATTCAAGGAAGAGCGCGAGGGCAACTCCGAACGCCAAGGACAATACCAGCGCCAGCATTACCGCCTGCATTCGCCGCGGGCCTACTGGTTCTTTGGGTATCGCTGCGTAATCGACGACGTGAATATTGTTTGGCGTGCCCGCCATGGTGACATCGTTCTCTTTCGAACGCTGCATCAAGCCGTCCAGCAGCCCTTTGTTGGTTTCGATCTCCTGCTTGAGAATGTTGTAGTTGATGGCCGCCTGATTCTGGGCCACCGTTTCCGCTCGTTGCTTGCCAAACGATTCGCGCAAGGTCTTTTCACGAGCCAGCGCTTTGCGATAGTTACTCTCGAGGTTCGTATTGATGATCTCCTTCGCGCTGCTCCGCGTATCCGCCAACTGTTTCTCAAGCGTCGCAATTTGCTGGGTTACATCCTTAACTTCCGGCGACTCCTCGGTATCAGTCAACATTAACTGCGCGCGCTTTTGTCGCAGGTCGGTCAGATGCGACTTGAGATCGCCAATCTGTTTGTCGCTAACCTCGGCATTTGCTTCCGCGGCGCCAGGCAGCAGGCTGGTTCGATAGGCCGCTTCTGCAAGACTCCGATCGTTCTCTGCTTCCAGCAATTCCTTATTTAATCCGGCGAGCCGCTCCACCACGGTGTTCTGGCTGGCATCGAGCGACAGGATCTCATGACCTTGTGCGTAGTTGACTAGCTGCTCTTCGCCATTGCGAATCTGCGATTGCAATTCGGCGATACGCTTTTGCAGATAAGTTCCAGCCACGCTGTTAGTCTTCGTCTTTACTTCGAGATTCCACAGCGCGAAAGCGTCAGCCGTCGCGTTTACGACTTTGGTGGCCACTGCCGGATCTGTGTGCGTTGCGCGTAGATCAATTAGCCGCGTCTTCTTGACCTGTTCCACTTCCAGCAGACCCTGAAGCGATTCGACATAGGGCGCGAGCCGCTCAATCTCCGCCGGACCATCTACCGAAGAATTCATGCTGCTCAGCGTCGGCCCACTTGTGTCGGGCAAAATCAGATTGGCACTCTTAGTCGGCTGTTTCGGCTTCTTAATACCGACCATGCTTAGCAGGCTCTGCCATGTAGAACGACTTTCAACCGGCCCGTTGAGAAAGGTGCGATTGTGTTCAAGGTCAAGCGTTTTTGCCACGCGTCGCAGCAGTGTAGGACTCGTCAGAATCTGAACCTGAGTATTGAAGTACTCCGGATCCATGTATGAGTTATCGACGTAGTAAGCATTCCCTTTTGAAGCACCCAGCGCGGGGCTGTAGGTTTCTGTATCGACTTGCACGCGTGCGCGCGCCTGATAAACGTCTGGTTGTTTGGCTTGTCTGAGCGCCGCGATGGTGCAAACGATCAGTGCCAGGCCGATGATTAACCATAAACGTTTGCGGATCGTACGCCAGTAGTCACGCAGATGCATTTCGCCTTCGGGCGAAGCTTCTTCGCCGTAGGCGACGATAGGCGGGGTCGCATAACCATTGCGCGATGAGCCGTTGGGGGACTCGAGCGCCGAATTCTTCAGGATTACTTCGAGAGCTTTAGCTAGATCCGAGGGTTCGTTCATGGGGCGATGTCTAACCTTGGTTGATATTTCTGGGTCCGATGAATCATTAGAATTCCGGAACCCCGAAAAATGCGAGCTGGTGGGCTTCTCCGCACGATTAGGAAACACCAGGCTGCGGCTAAGTTGGCTGGTGAAAAGTTAACACGGACGGCGGCGAAGAGCCAAGCGCGTGGCGGGTGTGGGCTGATTGGTATGGGGTGTTATGGGAAGGGTTCGGGTTGCGGGTTGGGTGTCGGGTACCCAACATCGGACACTCAACCCCCCGTCACCTGTCACCCGTCACCCTTCTTACCGCACGCGCATCGTCGGGTCACCAAACAACATCCAGGTGCGCCGCACGTCGAGATCAGAGGTTGCCAGTTTTGCTTCGCGAGCAGCTTCACCCAAACGAAGCGGCTGGGCCCCAAACAAGAGACGATAAAATTGCGAGTTCATCGCAAACTGCGGATCCGGGCTCGTGAATCCGGATGAAGCCCAAACCGCGACCGCGCCGCCGCTCGGCGCCTTTAATACCGCTTCGCTGAGGCTATCGATGTAGGCGTCGTGCGCATAACCATTCAGGCAGGTCATCATAAAATAGATCGACGACCGGTTAGCGTTTGTCAGGCCGGCAGCCAAATCCGAATCGAGCACGCTCGCGTTAGTCCACACACCCACCGATCCATGACCGTAGAAGTTTGCGATCATGGGTCCCTGATTGAGCGCATCAATAAGTTGTCCGCGCATAAGATCGTCGTTGCCGACCTCGGCACGGTTAATTGATTGTATGGCGACGTTCGCCGGCAGCAAGGCGCCAGTATCAGCGCTCTTCGATTCAAAGCCGGTGTCCGCAACCATCACCGCGCCACGCAACGGCACATTCAGTTCGCGCTCCTGCTCATAAGCCATGATCTTGGAAACCATCAAACTAACTTCGGCCGCGGTCCGGCCCGGCAACCGGCCCAAAGCTATATCTGCGTGGCCCTGACCCGTGAAATCCACCAGCCAGTCGTCAGAAGCAGTTTCCATAAAACTCGTGTCGATCAGTTTCGTCGGCACAAAGTCGTTGGCGCCCTGGTCCATGTAGTTGCGCGGATCCCAACTGCTATCTCCAACCAGCAGTAGATACTCCGGCTTGCGGGTCCAGTTGCTCGCCGCCCACGAAAGAAAACCCTTCAGCGCCACCGGCGTATGCGCGCCATAGCTGAACTCGTCATAGACGTCTTCCACATCAACCACCGCCACGCTCAATCCCTGATTGCGTCGCAAAGTAGCTAGCGGCTCGATTGCCTGGCGAAAATTTTTGTGAGTGACCATTAGCAGATCGGCGCCGTTTGTGCTCGCCTTCCAGCTCGAAGGCTTATTGGCGGCGATTGAGGACGGATGTTCGGTAAGGTCATCGGCAAAGGCAATCAGCGTGCGCATATCGGCGCCCAGCCCTTGAACCTTTACCGCATAACCCGCGCCCGACGGGCTGGCGGACGTAGCCAACTCGAGCGGCGAATCCGGATTCGTTATATCCACCACGCGAATGTTTACAGTGGTAAAGCCGTCCACGCGAACTATTGCGCCCCCGGGCATGCTGAATCTGAGTGCGTTGCTGTCCGCGATGTACTGATGCGCATAAGTCAGGCGCAGGTAGTCAACGAAACTAATGTCGGAATCGCCGTTAGTGCTGGCAAGCGAAACAGTGTTATCGCCTTCACGTAACAACGAACGATTGACTGCGAACGTCTCCGTCGGATGCTCGAAAGCACCGAACGACATGCTGCCGATGTTGGCGCCGTTGAGCATTATCTGCACTTCGTGATCCTGCCCGGTCAGGCCTTGCAAGGTGACTTCCAACTGTATTGGTGTCGCGGATTCGCGATCGAAGTTTTTGATCGCCAGCGTTTGCTCGGTTGGGTCAGTGAAAATCAGCGCTCCGAAAATATTGTCAGCATCGCCATTCAAAAGACGCGGCGAGTAAATAAGTTTCTCGCGACGCTCGGCAGTAAAGGCGAAACTGCGCAGACCCGAACTTTCGGTCCAGTTCTGATCGCCCGGCCTGATCTTGTTACGCTTGACGCTAATGCGCTTGCCCGGCGTGTTGCCGTGGATCAGCCAATAGGTGTGCGTATCGGTGGTCGTGGTATCCAACGCCACGCCGTAAAACTCGAGCGTGTCACTTCCATTAAGCCGCGTGCCTTCGGTGCTCAAGCGCACCGACACTTCTGCGCCGTCAACGAACACCTGCAACAGCCTGGCATCGGCGGAAGGATCGAGACCGGCAGCGACTAATTCCGGTTGCGTCACTCGATACCAACCCGATTGCCGCACAGAAATCTTGACTGCTTTGCCACCGGCAATCGCCTGCTGCACGGCGAGCGCTTGCCTGTTCGACACACTTAAGTTTGTCGTATTTAAGGTTGGGATGTTCGACAAACCTAAGTTTGTCGGACTCATAGCCGCTGGCCAACCGGCCGCATGCGTTCCACCCGAATTATTGGCGAGCGGTTTCCCCACTTCATTCAGCAGCAACGCGCGTTGTAGTTTCGGCGATGCAGTATTGCGTGCGCCGGCATGTGGATAAATTGGCCCACTGGTCTCGCGTGAACCATTAAGATCCATAGCTTCGAGGTAATAGGAGGTATCCGGTGTGCCCTGAGGATCGAACCACGAATACGAATAACCGGCAGTTAAGTGGTTGTGCTGGCCCACCAACAATGCGGAACCGGCAATGATCGAAGCAGTCACGCGTGTGCGTTTGCCATTCTGCTCGCGATAGAGGCGGTAGCCCAGATTGTTCACTTCGTAACCGCTTTCCCACCTTAACTGCACACCATCTGAAAAACTCGCGGCGTTAAACTTCGTCAGCCGAACCGCCGTGGGGGCCGCAGGAACTACTTCACCTGTCGAAAGAATTGTCGCCGAATAAGCAGTAACGCCGTCATAGAAACTAATCTGAGCTAATTGGCCTGCTGTTAATCCGGAAGAAGTTGAGCCAACAAAAATCTGACCTGAAGTACCAGACGTACCGTTATAACCGCCCGTCCATCCTGTTATGACAAGTTTTTTCCCCGCGGTCCAGGCTACACCATTGCTGGCTGCAAAGGTTAACGTATGGCTGCCTGTGCCAAGTGCAATCTGAGAATGATCAGTAAGCGCAAGTGTACCTACCGTTTCCGTAAAACCTCCCGCAGCGCCAGTCTGAAAAGTCCCGCCGTTCAAAGTTATATTGCTGGCATTTGCTATGACGCCTGAATTTCCCAGGGTGAGCGTGCCGGCACTAATTGTCGTTGGCCCCGTATAGGTATTTGCATTGGATAAGGTCAGCGTGCCCGAGCCGCTGTAAGTAAGGCCCGCCGCTACGGTATTTCCTAGATTGTTATTAGCTATTACACCGCTGATCGTAGTGTTGCCGGTACCATTTATTGTGAGAACTCGGCTGCCGGTGGTGTTGTCGTCTGACAGGAAAACGTTACCGGCCAGAGTAAGTGTATTGCCTCCGCTGAGGCTGCTTGTAAGCGTCCTGCTTGCGGTATCTGTCCATACGCCGTTGAATGTGAAATTCTGGGAACCAGAAACCGTGGCACCAGTGCTCGCTGTATACGTTACATTATTGTTGATCGAGCGACTTGCATTGATCGCTTGCAAAGTGGTGTTTCCGAGGGTGATTGCACCCGTGCCGAATGCGCTGTTGTTGCCAACAGCTACCGTACCGCTGCTGAGTGTCGTCGTGCCATTGTATGTGTTATTACCGCTAAGCGTCAGCATGCCTGTGCCGCTATACGTCAGATTCCCAGTGCTACCGGTATTGGAATTCTGAACGGTGCCATTAAAAATGAAGTTTCCTGCGCCAGTCAGTGTCAGAGTTCGTGCTGTGGCCGCATTGTTGTTGAGGTCGACGACGCCCTCAAAGTCTAACGTCGCGCCACTGTTTGAGGTCCAGGTTTGGCTTGCGCTTGTAGCGATGTTAAAGGTGCTTCCAAACGTTTCTACGTTGGTTGCTGAATCCGTAATGCCACCAATGCCGATCAGAAGTGTGAAACCAGTACTGCCGAAAGTATACGCATAGGCGCCCGAAAGAAAGCTTATGCCGTTGATGCTGCGATTGGCGGTCAGGCTCGGGTTGACCGCTGCCGCCCCGGCTGAACCAAAGGCACCGATATCGGTGGCCGTGCTGTTAGCTGGGGCGGTCCCGCCCACCCAATTGGCAGCAGTGGAAAACGTGCTACCAACATTGGCCCACTCGATGGTTGCAGCTTGCACCGCAAGAAAAGCAGTGGCCATTACAGTCAAGACAATGATCGCGCCGATCGCGGGCTGGCGAAACCACCACGCGAGCAACACAGCGCCGAACCGCTTCGGTAAACCGTGAATTGTTAATCGTGAATCGTGAAATCGTAAGCGGATGAGAAGCGTGCGGAACTGGTTGAGTTTGGCTGTTTTCATTTTTCTTTCATCCCTTGGTAGGAAAATACGACCGGTGATTGGTGACAGACGACCGTGGAGCAATGACGGCAACGAACGACTGGCAACGATGACCGAGGACCGGAACGCGCGGAGCGCTTTGATTAGCACCGGGCTTCAGCCCGGTGATGACAAACGAAAAAAATCGACCCAACCGTTTCAACGGTTTCCACTTGCTTTCCATCGCCCGCGCCGTAAAACCGTTTCAAACGGTTTCCCTTTTTCAACTTGCGTATCACCGCACTGAAGTGCGGTGCTAATGAAATCGCTTCGCGTTTCCTGCAAAATGCCGCTCCGTAGACCATCGGCCGCTGGCCATTCATCGATTCTCGTTCGACCCCGTCGCTGCCGCTCCGGTTCTGTTTCCCCTTTGCCCTTTTGCTCTTTACTCTTTGCCGGTCTTCCGCCCTCTACGTGCACCGATTGCCCGGAGCGCAGCCAGGCACGCTGCTGGAGCACACGCCGCAACAATCTATGGGCGAATTACACGGATGGCAGGTGGCGCCGCAGGACACCGCGGCTTGAGCGGGCGTCGGCGCGGTCATCGAGATCACAATCGGCAGCGCTATTGCGGCGCCGAGCCCAATGCGCCTGACGGCTTCGCGTCGCGACATGTTTGCGACGTCAG